>JBNGEE010000007.1:12589-15201 GCA_049975565.1 Candidatus Aenigmatarchaeota archaeon | reverse complement strand
GTCTTGTACCTCTCGTACTTCTCCTCCAGCTTCTGCTTATATTTTGCCAGCCCGTAGCTGAGGTCTCTGTCGCCATGGCTGTTCTTCGATTCCTGCTCCGCCCTGCTCAGTTCGGCCTCGTATTTGCCGTATCCTTCCTTATATTCCCCAAAAGCCTTGATTGTGTAGCCCCAAAGCAATTCGTTGGCTATGTAATTCAGCCTCTCGAGCAGTTTCTCGAAGCCCCCCGCTTTAGTAATGTCTATTCTCGCATAAGTCTCGTCAAACTTTTCGTACTTGGCGGGGTCAAACATCGCCTCTTTGGTCAGGTTTCCCAGATATAGCAGTTGGCTCTTCTCTTCGGGCGAGAGATTCTCGAGAGGCTTTCTTTGCCCGAGAATTCTGGAGAAATCGAGAGACACCCTTAACTCGGATTCGCTACCGCATATCTCCCAGACTTTAAGATACATGAAGTTAGTAAGCCCGATGAAGCGGGTGGTTTCTTCCCCGTATTTGAACGCCTGCTCTACATGCTGCTCTTTTTCTATGCTTTCTGCCGGCCTTTTTGTCTCTATCTTGACCACCGAAAAATTGTCCTTGTCTACGATTGTCAGGTCCGCCCTCTTCTTCTCCCACTTCACGTCAGCGGAAGCATAGCCCAGCGCACCCTCGATAAAATACTTTACGAAGCGATAGCGGACATCGTGCTCCGACGAGCCTTTATCTATTTCCCTGAATATATCCTTGAAAGAATTCAACACAGCCTCCGCAAAGTCCTGCCCCATAATACCAATACCTACAGATAGAAATAAGGCAGACTCCTTATTATGGCCACAGAAAAAAAGTCCTGCAAGTTCTCCCCCTCAAGCCTCTCCCTCCTAAAGGAGTGCCCGCGCTGCTTCTGGCTGCACTTCAACCGGGGTATAAAGAGACCTTCAGGAATATTCCCTTCCCTGCCTTCGGGGATGGACCGGATTTTAAAGGCCCACTTTGATTCTTTCATGGAGCGCGGAATTCTGCCGCCCGAACTTGAAAGCCTCAACGGCAAGGTTAAGCTGTTCGACAACCCAAAACTTCTGAGCCTTTGGAGGAACAACTTCCGGGGCATTTCGTGGGAGGACGAGGAAGGGAACATTTTCCGTGGGGCGGTCGACAACATCCTGCAGAAGGGCGAAAAATTGATTGTTCTCGACTACAAGACAAGGGGCTTTCCCCTAAAGGACGACACCGCCGGCCACTACCAGGACCAGCTTGACATCTACAACTTCCTGCTTCGGAAAGAAGGGTGGAAGACCGAAGATTACGCCTACTTATTGTTCTACCATCCGTACAGCGTGACCGAAAAGGGCGAAGTTCTCTTCCACACAGACCTCGTGAAAATGGAGGTTTCTGTGAAAAACGCAGGGGCCATTTTTAGGCGGGCGGTTTCGGTGCTTACTGGAGACATGCCAAAACCCGCCGAAGGCTGCCCGTACTGCAGGTGGGTCGAAATCTGCAACGGGTGCCTGAAATAAGGCGGCCAGTCACCTGAAGAAATTCACTTCCCCGTCAGGTCGTCCATTACGACATAACCCTCCCTTTCGGCCCAGTCCCGAAGCGAGCCGAATTCCTGAACCAAATTCTGCCGCTTCATCCGGCAAATCGTGCACTCGTCCCACTCGCCGCAGTCAAGGACCACCTCAGCGACTTCCATCTCCACGCCCCGGCAAAGTGACCTGGCCGTCCTCTTCCCCTTCGGCTGGAGCCCTGTGTGCGCCTTTCCGTGAGGGTCGCCCGCAACCCTGAATTTTATGATTTTTACCTCCTCTGCCATAACTTATCCTGATTTGGGGTATATAATCATTTCGCCGGCTATGGTACCTCCAAAACTATGCGAAACTAACCACCAGCCCCTGCTTTTTCGACAAGTCAAGGCCCTTTGCGTCAAGGCGCACTTCGAGCCACCACCGCACTTTATCTTGGAAGAGCATGCTTTTTGCCTTGTCTATCGCAGCAAAAACGCCCTCCTTGTTTTCAGAAAGGCTTTTTGGAAGGGCTATTCCGAACTTGTATGTCTTGTTGTGGCCCGCAGGATAGGTAGTCGCTTTCTCGATAGTCTGCTGGTTTTCGTATATTTTTACCCACGTCTTTTGTTTGTCCCCACTCGAGAAGCTGGTTTGTTGTTTCTCCGCATAAACGCTTGCGTACAACTTGTTTGAGACCACTTCTTTTTTGCAGGTAAGCTCAAACTTCCCGGAAACCATTTCCCCTCCCACATATGCAGTCTTTTCTGGGTATATGTGGAGAGAGCCTTTCAGTCTTGGGCCGAAATACATGAAAATCAAAACCGCAACAATTGCCAAAATTACGCCGGCATATATGACGGTTCCTAGTGCTATAATGATATAAGCTTATTTAAAATGTTTAGCCCTAGGAGGGGATCGAACCCCCGACCTCGGGTTTACGAAACCCGCGCTCTTTGCCGAAAACTACGCCTTCGGATATAGGTCGCGTAGCGACGAATCCGCCCTGCATTTGCCAAGGGCAAATGAGGCCTCGTTTTGCGAAGCAAAACGCAGGTTCTTTTGACGTAGAGGACTTTTCTTCGCAAGAAAAGTCTTCTACCAGCTGAGCTACTAGGGCATAACTGGATA
>JBNGEE010000007.1:0-12489 GCA_049975565.1 Candidatus Aenigmatarchaeota archaeon | reverse complement strand
CTTAGAAAAATTTAATCAACGATTTTATCGAGCAAGTGAAACTTGCGAGGAATCTGGTTTCTTTTGGGGAACCCTAACTTTTCTTTTTCAAAGAAAAGGATGGGGCTACTAGGGCATAACTGGATACTTAGAAAAATTTAATCAACGATTTTATCGAGCAAGTGAAACTTGCGAGGAATCTTTAATCAATTCCTTTTATCCTTAAGAGGCGCTTTATCTTAAAAACCCAATCTATATTATGAAGAAGGGGCTTGCAATAGACCTCACCGGCACGATGCTTATTGCCATTGTCGGGATAGGAATACTCATACTTTTTGTCTCGGGGAGTCTTAGCAAGTCGGTGAATCAGGGATTCTGCTTTCTTGCAAACGGCATCGGGATAGAGCCCCGCTGGTGCGAGCACAGGGCGTTCGCAAGGGAAACTGTCGACCTCGAGCCGCTCACAAAAGAGGACCTCGCAATCGAGCTTGCGGCCCACTCCATAAACTGCTGGATGGAGGCGATAAAGCCAAAGGAAAAAGAGAACTTCGTCTGCTACGAGATTTTCCTCAAAAAACACCCCGGCCCCGTCACTGAGGAGGACATGACACGGGTAATGGAGGAGGAGGGCGGCTGCGAGATTCTCCAGAACTTCTACATAATCACAGAGTCAGGAACCGTAATCGAGTACCCCGGGGACTGCGGGGACAGGGACGAGATAGACTGGCGGGTCTTTGACAAAGTGATTGACCAGCAGAGCCTCGTGAGAATCGAGTACGACACCGCCTCGAACAAGATTCTGATAAAGGCGTAATTATTGCTGTCTTGTGCTTTTGCCATTTTGTCCGTTCAGAATCTTTTGCCGTTCGTCTGCGCAGAAAACCGAATAATCCAAACAGGCGGCGGCTGTAGTACGATTGGAGCCTTTTTGTGGTTTATTTATACTTTTTCCGTAGTTATTATATGGAAGTAGTTCAAGTAAGGTTGCCGGAGAAGGTTGTCAAGAAGATTGACGATTTGGTCGGGCAGGGATTTTACTCATCCAGGTCGGATTTTATCAGGACTAAAATCAGGAGAATTCTTGAGGAGCAGATAGCGGGGCAGAACGGGCAGGCCAACGGCGTCATGAAAATGCCTGTCGCCGAGCAGAGGATGCTCCAGCTTGATAAGGTCCGCTGAAGGGGCAGATTTGTCTTTCTTAATGGTTTTTTCACACCCTTATTATGTTGGAGAAACTCATTGATTCCCTTATTTCGGCACTTCAAGAAGACATCCCGGAAATTCGAAGAGAGAACTTCAAGTTTCCCGGGAACTTCGAAGACGTAGATATTTCCTGCAATATCAGTTTTGTCCTTGCGAAAAAACAAGGGCGAGATCCGTTTGAAGTTTCCGCAGAAATTTCCGATAAAATTGTAAGTAAATTGCCCGATACATTCTTGCCGTTGGTATTCCACAAAGAGGGAAAGCAATCCCCTTACCTAAATTTCTACCTCGACTACTCAAAGCTTTTCGAAGGAATCGTCCGGAAAAGCGGGCCTAAGACCGCTTCCAAAACAGTCCTTGTCGAGTTCTCGAACCCCAATCCCTGCAAGGCGATGCACATCGGAAACGCCCGTACTACCGTTCTTGGCGACTCAATATCGGAGATTCTCGGATTTTGCGGCAGGAATGTTATCCGGGCGAACTACTACAACGACCTCGGAAAGCAGTTCGCGAAGGTCGTATTTGCGGTGCGGAAATACGGGGTCGGGGGTGAAGGAAAGTTCGACCACATCTTAGCGAAAATCTATGTGCGCCTCCACGAGGACATGAAGGCCCACCCGGAGTGGGAGGGTGAAATCCAGGCTTTACTAAACAGGCTTGAGGCAAACGACCCTGCGCTGGAGGAGGAAAGAAAGTTCGTGCTCGAGGGTGTGGTAAAGGCATTCGGCGGGACCTACGAAAGGCTTGGAATTGATTTTGATGTTTACTTTTACGAGAGCAAGTTCCGGGAAAAGGGAAAGGAAATCGCAAAGCTACTCGAAAAAAAGGGCCACGCGTTCTATTCGGACGAGGGGACTCTCGTCGCCGGCCTGGAGAAATCCGGGCTTCCAAACATAGTCCTCTTGAGGTCGGACGGCACCGGGCTCTACATAACGGCAGACCTTGCGCTTGCCATCCACAGGTTCGAGGAGTTCGGTCTTGACGAGTGCGTCTGGGTCGTTGGAAGCGAGCAGAATCTGTACTTTAAGCAACTGTTCAAGGTTCTTGAGCTTCTCGGTTGCCCTTTTGCGGACAGGTGCACCCACATGTCCTATGGGATGGTGACCCTTGAGGGCTCGAAGATGAGCTCAAGGTCGGGAGAGTTCATTCTCCTCGACGAGATGATTGACGAGATCATCGAAAGGGCAAAAGGTGAAGTCCTGCAAAGGCACCCTGACATGCCCGAAGACGAGGTTTCGGCGCTTGGCGAGAAAATCGGGGTCGGCGCGCTCAAGTACGACCTCTTAAAAGTCGACCGCTTCAAGAACGTGGACTTCAACCCTCAAAAGGCGGTGCAGTTCGAGGGAAACACAGGGCCCTATATCCAGTACATGGTCGTAAGGTGCCGGGCGATTCTCCGGAAGGCGGGCGGCCAGAAACGGGAAGCGGCCGACAGGAACTACAACCCAAACGACCACGAAAAGGCACTCTTGAGGAAATTCATAGAATTCGGGGCGGTTGCCGAAAGGGCGGCAGGAGAGCTAAAGCCAAGCCTTGTCTGCAACTACGCCTTCGAGCTTGCGACGGTATTTTCCCGCTTCTACGAGAACTGCAAGGTCATCGGAAGCGAGGAGGAGAGTTTCAGGCTGCGGCTCGTCGAAAAGACAAAAGAGATGCTTGAGACGTGCCTTGGGCTTCTCAGGATTGAGGCGCCGGAAGTGATGTAACCCGGCCCGACTTGATGATTCTTGCCTCGGAAACCCCCTTCAGTTCATCACGCAGCGATTCATAAACCGCATATAATGTCCTTAAGGAGTCCGCAGTCACTCTACCATACTCGTCCAGCAACAGAGAAACACTCCAGTTCACTTCGTAAGAATTCGGTGAACAAACCTTACCTGCCATGCTAATCTCAGATTTGTCTTTGTAAGCCTTGGCTTTGATTATATAACCCGCCGATATGCCCCCCACAGACCTCCTTACAATGGGAAATAATCTCGATACCAAACCCCTCGGGGTATAGGCTGAAGGTTCTAAACACATCTCTCTTAAAACAGCCGCCCTCTCCCGCAATTCTTCCTCGTATTCCAAAGGATAGGTCTCGCCTTTACTCAGCTTAAACTTCCCAAAGATATCTTCACTTTTTACCATAATTAATCACTTAATGGATATAAAAGGATTTCTTAGCGCCCGTGAATGAAGAGCCGTCCACATTTCCCGGATTAACAAAGCTTAAGTATTTTTAATCGTTTTATGGTAATGAGCGGAGCAAGTGATAAGAAAGGTTTCGATAAGTCAGGGGGTTGCTCCAAGTATCCCTTGGCACAGTGTCCCTTCCAGTGAGAGACCTACAAACCCCAACGACTACATTCGGCAATTTTGCGGCATTCAGGGAATAAATCCCCAAGAATACGAAGATTTATTCGAACAGAGGGGGTTGGCAAAGTATCTTGCAGAGCAATACATGGAAAATCAAAATGGCCATAGGCTGAACCCTTCTATAGTCAGCCGGATGATAGAAAAAATAGAAAAATACCGCAGCTACGGAAATCCGGAAATAACAAGTGTGGAAATCGACCCACATGAGGGCAAAGTCTACTTTGGAGGTAATGTCGACAAATTAGTCTTCGGCGGAGAAGTACCCTTATATGAGCCAAACGGGTACAAAAATTCCTGCATATAGCGGTTTGACTTTGTTTTTTTTGGTTTTTCTAATTTTTTCCGGTAAAGAGCCTCATTTTTGCCTCTGCCGCCTTTCGCACTTCCTCCACTACGGGAGGCATAATTATTGGCGGGGCAACGTCATTTAGGTTCTTTATGAGGCTGTTTTTAAGCCCGTTTCTCCACGCCACCCGAAGTTCCGTGTTGACGTTGATTTTCACGATTCCAGCCTCAATTGCCTTTCTTATCTGGGCGGGCGGGATTCCAGAGCCGCCGTGAAGCACCAAAAAAGCCTTTTTGCCCACGGCTTTGTTTATTTCGGAGAGGCGCTTTATGTCGAGCTTCGGCTTATTGGCCGAAATCCCGTGCAGGTTTCCGATGGCCACCGCAAGAAAATCGACGCCAGTTTTTTCGACAAATTCCATTGCCTCCTCAGGGCGGGTCATGTCCTCGGGGCGGATGACAACAGCCGCCGTGTGGATTTTCGACTCGCCTCTCAGGTAGCCGACCTCTCCCTCAACAGTTACCTCTCTTTTATGGGCGTAAGCTACGACCCTCTTTGTGATTCTTATGTTTTCGGCGAGCGGCAGGCCCGAGCCGTCGAAGTGCACCATGTCGTAGCCAGCATCGATGACTTTCTTGAGGCATTCATACGAGCGGCCGTGGTCGAGGTTCAGAAATATCGGGCGGCCGAACTCCTTTTCCGCCGCGCCCTTCAATGCGACCGCAGTTTCGGGGCCGAGGTACTTGCTCTCGCCCTCCGAGGTCTCGACTATAAAAGGCGCCCCGGTATTTTTCGCGGCGGCGATTATGCTCTTGAACTGGGAAATCTCCGAGAAGTTGAAGGCGCCGACAGCATAGCCCCCTCTTTGCGCTTTCGTAAAAAATACCCTTTTTTTGTTCAGCTCAGGCATTGTGTTTCGCCCTCCTCATAAACGCAAGTACTTCCTTCTCGCTTGGCAAATCCGTGCTTGCGCCGGGTGTCGCTATATTCAGTGCGGCGACAGCGCTTGCAAATCTGACGGCCTTCCTTGTTTCACACCCCCTGCCTTTCGCGTGGATGAACCCCGCGGTGAAACTGTCCCCGCCGCCCGTTGTATCGACGACCTTTACCCTGAACGAGGGCACCTTAAAAATTTCGCCGTTTTCAGCGACAAGCGAGCCTTTGGCGTCCTGAGTTATAATCACCGTTTCCGCCCCGTACTTTTTAAGTGCCTTTATGGCCGACTCCGCGTCCTTTTTGCCGGTTATAACGCACGACTCTTTGCCATTCATTATTATCACCCGGCTGTTTTTCATCGTGCGCCGGAGTTCCCCGGGGCGGTTGACAACCATGCTCATGCTCGGATTCATCACGATTGAGATGCCTCTTTTTTTCGCCTCCCCGACGCACTTTTTGAGCAGCTTTATATTCTCGTGGCTGTTGAGGCTTGTGAGGACCATGGTGCCGATTTTGTCGAATATCTCGGGGTTGAGGTCTTTTTGCCCCAAAAACTCGTTTGCGCCCCTGTTTGTGAGAATCGTCTTTTCGCCGTTGACAAGAAAGACCATCGATATTCCGGTCGTGCCTTCCTTCAGGACCGCATACTTAATGTTTACGCCGTGCACCCTCAGGTTTTTTAAGGCCTCCTCCCCGTAGTCGCCCTTGCCGACTGCCCCGAGAATATATGTCTTTGTGCCAAGCTTTGCGAGGTTTGCCGCCGCGTTGTGGGCCGAGCCGCCGATGTCCTCCCGAAGCTCTTTTAGGGTGATTTTCGAGTCAAAAGGGAAGCAGATGTTGCCGTCAGAAAGTTTAAACTTGTCGGACCTTGCGATGAGGTCGATTATGATTCCGCCGACCACCAGAACTCCTTTCTTGCTTGTCCGGCTTTTCGCTTTTCCTGACCGGGCGGGGATTTTGCGGGCGGGCATAATAAATGGTGGTTTTTAATGATAATAAACTATCGTTAATTCCCAGCCAGCCAATCGACAAGTTGCCCCAAGAACTGGACGTAATGGTTTCCAAGCTCAAAATCGCCTATTTTTTCTCTGGAACTGCCCCAATCCACAAATCCGCCAGCAAATCCGCCAGCCCAATGCGGGGCAACATCGGTAGCAAGGGCCATAACATTAGCTTTGCCATAGTTTCCTATCACAAGTAAAGATTCTTCATTGTAAGAAAGGGATATGTCTTCCGGAGAGGCTCCCCTATACCGAATCCCTTTTGACACAAGCAAAGTCTCTGAACCCTCTTTGGGACGGAATAAGTTAAATCCACATATGACTGGAGGGTCGTCCCAAGGCAGATTCTCGATTAGTGGGTGGTCTTTTTTCTTAACCATAACCAGTCCGCGATAGTACTTCACCCTATCATCCTCTTCAAGACAGGTCACAGGAAGCGCCTCCTCAATGGGCGTTCCCTTATATTTCCCGTCCGAACCGGTAAAAGATTCTCAGCCGCCAATCATACAAAGGCCGACGCCATCTTCTTTGACAACATCCCTTATCGCTTCCATGACCCCCTCACCCAAGAGCCTTGAAGGGGCGTCACTAAGGATAATTGCATCATATCCGGAAAGTTTTTTTGGGTCAGCCTGCAGATATTCAAGCTTTTCCGGAGCATAGTGTGTGTACTCAATACCAAGCTGACTCAGGGCAGAGGCAAGATATCCCACCGCTCCGTCCAAAGGCCCGTCACCAGCGTAAAGCACTCTTATAACTACGTATTAATTATAAATAATTAGTATAGCGGCCATATACTTCAGAATGCAGCCTAATTATGGCGGCGGAAGTCTATCTGATGTTTGGCATACTAATCCTCCTTATACTCCTCGCCGTGGCGGCAGTGTACTTCAGGAAAAGAACAAGCGGCCGCCCGACTACTACAACCTGTTCATCATTGGGATTATCTGGCTCGCGGTCGGGCTTCCCTTCCAGAACTACGCGCTCGCAGGGCTTGGACTCGCTTTCATGCTCGCCGGCCTCGCCCACAAAAAGGACTGGGAGAAAAACCGGGTGCGCTGGTCGGACCTCACGCCGGAGGAGAAAAAACTGAGGATGGCGGTTACGGTGGCCCTTGGCATACTCGTGCTTCTCGGCCTTGTCGCGTAGTACCTCGCAGACGCCGGAAAGCTTGCGGAGCTGGCTTAGGCCCGCCGACGATTGGCCGACTCTATGATTATCAGTCCTTCAGAAACGGATATGCGACTGCCGAGCCGATTAAAATGAGAATCCCGTTTAGCAGGAAGAGCGCGGGAATGCCAAAGGCGGCCACGACAAACCCGCTTGCCACAAAACTCAGGAACGCGCCGATTTTGGCGATGGAAATGTATGTCCCGATTACCTCACCCGACCGCTTCTCCCGAACACCGACTTCGGACATGAGAGTCCAGGCCGAGATGTTCCACATGGCGTTTCCGATACCTTTTAAGAACAGGATGGCAAGAATCAAGAGGTACGTGTCCGCCTTCCAGACAATGGCCATGAACAGCCCTGAAATCAAGGTTCCTGTAAGGACCACAGGATATGCCTTAATGTCTGCCCATTTCCCAAAGACAAACTGGAGAAGATGCGCCGCCCCCAAAGCGAAAAACGCGTATCCGACATAAGTATAGCCCATGTCGAATTCCCCGATTATAAGCAGAGGCAAAAACAGGGTCAGGGCGGGATTTGTCGCGTGCATCACGACCCCGAGAATTGCCATCCCACGAAGCTTCCGATTCGAGAGAAAACGCCTCATCTCTCCCGGCCAGTCAAAGACCTCCCTTTTCGGGCGCCTGCGCTCAAGCTTCTTTCCGGGCATAAAAAAGAGCAGGGCTGCCAGCAGGAAAATCGCTGTGACAAACGGCGCCCTGATAAAGAAACAGTCGGCCAGAACCCCCCCGATGACGGGTGCTATAATCGTTCCCAGGTATTCCACGCTAAGGCTGATCCCTGCGTACTTCCCCCGCAGGCCGTCCTCGAGTCCGTCCTCGATTTTCGCGAGGAGCGCTATGCCGACTGTCACAGCAGCAACCGCGTCAAGGACTCTCGCGGCCACAACCGAGCCCCACCCAAGCCCGGAAATGTAGAGCAGAAGCGCGAAAATCTCGCAGATTATCCCTGAAAAAATTATCGTGTTTTTGCCGAGGTCGTCGGCCATCCTGCCAAGGACCGCCGAGGAGAAAATCAGGACAAGAGGGGTCACGGAAAAGAGGAGGCCAAGCTGGATGTCCGAGAAGCCCATGCCCTTGAGCATAGGTGAGAGTACGGGGCTTATGAGGGCGAGCGAAAAGTAGAACATGACATTCAGTTCGGTGAACCTCACGTATTCGTTGAGGGGCATAATCAGGTTAGGGGGATTTTAAAAGTGTGTCCGCGAACGCCGGGCGGATTTAACTAAAACCGGACTCTATTATGGGGCTGAAGGATTTGTGCATGAAGCTCGGCTCGGTCTTTGTGAAAAAGAAGGTTTCGGTCTCGACCGAGGACAAAAAGAAGGTTTCCGAGACCGCGGACTACATCGTGAACAACGGCGCTCTCGTCTCCTACGGCGGCGGACCCGTGAAAGTCACCCTCATGAAAAAGCGGGCGGACGAGTACGAGAGGATGGAGGATGAGAAGCTCGAGAGGATGGCGGGGATTTCCGAGGCCGACCCCGAAATAAGGCTGTTTCTCGATTTCGTCATAGAAGCGGTTAAGTCCGATAACGAGCAGTTCCTGCGATACTCCTTCCTCGAGCTTTCCGACCCCGACTGGAACGAAAACTCCATCCGCCAAAACATCTCCACCTGGGGGTCTGTAATAGGCGACTTTCAAAAGCTCGGGCAGGCCGCGCCCGCCCAGACAAACCCTTCCGTGATTGCGGCGGTGCTGAAAGTCCCCGCGGACGAGGCGCAGTTCCTCTCAAAAAAGCAGGCGATTTTTATAAAGTGGAAGTCGGAGCTCAAAAGCAAGGCGCAGAGGAGGAAGGGAAAACTTGAACGGCGGGGCAAGTGAATCCTTTATTCAGACGGTTCCGTTGAGGATGTCAAAGAGCCTGTCGAAGCGGTAAAGCCGGTTTCTCTTCTTTTCTGCCATCTCCCTGATTATCCCCATCTTCGTGAACGCCTGCACGAGGCGCATGACCGTCGTCCTGTTGGTGTTGAGGTTTGTTTCGACCACTTTCCCGGAAAATATCGGGCGGCGGAAAATGAGGTCGACAAAGGCCAAGGCGTAAGGCGACTTGATTTCTGATGCCGTCTTTTTGGTGTCCTCGTAGAGCGCCATGATGTCGTAAATCGTCTTTTGCGTCCTGTCGCACTGCTCCTTAACTGCTGTTAGGAAGAACTTGAGCCAAGTGATGTAATCCTTGTCCCGGGTCACCCTCCAGAGCGCGTCGTAGTACTCGTCGCGGTTCTCCTCGAGGTACTCGCTGACATAAAGAATCGGGTAGGGCAAAAGCTTTTTTCTGTAGAGAAAAAGCGGTATCAATAGGCGGCCGATTCTGCCGTTTCCGTCGAGGAACGGGTGAATTGACTCGAACTGCGAGTGTATGAGCCCCGCCTGGACGAGCGGGTCCTTCTCGTCGTGGACCATGTATTCTCTCAGGTTTTCGAGCAGCTCGTCAACGATTTCCGGTGGCGGGGGGACGTAGCGCGCCTTTCCCACCGGCGCGCCGAACTTCCCAATCCAGTTCTGGATTTTCCTAAATTCCCCGGGATTTCTGTCCCCGCCGCGCACATCCTTCATCAGAATCTCATGCATCTTTTTCAAAAGCTCGAGGTCGAAGTCCTTTTCCTTGAGTTCCCCAATCGCGTACTCGAGGGATGTCCGGTAGTTTATGACCTCTGCGATGTCTATATGCTCGGTCTTTACCCCGGCCTCGTACTCGTAAACGTCGGTTAAAGTGCTCAGTGTCCCCTCGATTTTGGAGCTTAGAGTCGCCTCCCTTGTCGTAAGCGGGCTTATCAGCAGGCAGGGATTAGGAATAATCCGAAAAAGTCCGGAAAGCGTGCCAAGCGCGAAAGTGGCCTTGTTCAGAAGCGGCAAAAGCTCGGAATAGTCGATTTCGATGGGCAGTTTTTGAAGGCCATGCTCCATAATTAGAAAAACTTATTTATAAGTTGTTACAGAAATCGCCGCAAGTGTAACGACTTTTTTGTTAGTTGCACAGGCGTTACGAGAGGCAGAGGAGGTCACATAAAAGCCCCGGATGTGTAACCAACCACCCTGACGGTTACACAAGTGTAACTAATTTTTCGTTTAGTTACACCAAGACGTTTAAGTGTAACTATAAAATTTCCTGGTTACACCTGCATAATCGAGCAGAATACCTTGTTTTGGGACACAATTTTACAAAAAGAATAATCGGTGCAATTAGGGTAAATAATATCCCTAAAATCAATGTTTTATTTAACCTCTTAGTCGAAAGAAAACCCTCCGGCTTGCTGGGGGAGGGTCACTCTAATTTAAACAGCCTCGACATCCACGAAAACCGGCGAGGCAATCTTCACTTCCTTCTGGTTGTCGGTCATGTACCTTTCCGCCTCCTTGCTGAGCTTCAGGTTAAGGGAAGGAAGCGTGTCCACATATTTGACAGTAATCATGCCTCTCTCGCCTTCCTCGATTCTCGCGGCGATTTCCTTTGATAGCGCCTCCAGAAACGAGCAGATTTTGATGCCACTCGCCTCTATTTCGGCGAACTTGGGGTTGTCCGGCTTTACCGCAACGACATTACCTTCATAAGCGTAAAGGTCATTAAGCCCGCCCGGGCCGAGAAGCTTTTTTCCCTCCTCGATTTCGCATATCGAAACCTTAACAGGTTTTCCTGAAATTTCCCCCTCGAAAACAGGATTCTTCACGATTCCGATGTCGTCGGCGTGATTTATGATTCCCTCGCGGATAATTTCCGCGAGCTTTTTGCCCTCCTCGGTTTTCGGCTCCATTATGAACTCGGCCTCGGCGGCGATAGTCTTGTCGGTCACTTCGCCCCTGAAAGTGTGCGGGTAGTAAAGCGTCCTGATGTCGTCAATCTGCTCAAGCGCCATCACAATCCTGCCCAGCCCCGGCCCTGAGTTAAAGACCGGGTACGGAATCTTGTAGTTTGCAAGGGCGACGGGAGAGTACATCCCGATCTCAGTCACCTCAATCCAACCGATTTTCGGGTGCTTAATGAAAACCTCATAGTTGGTTCCGGGCGCGTAGTACGCCGGCTGGTTAGGCTTTTTCTCGAACTTCACCTCGGTAAACCCTAAGGACCTGAAGAACTTCTCTGTCAGCTCCATTCCGTTCTCGATTTTGAAATTCGGGTCCATCACGACCATGGACAGGTTGAGGTGGGCTCTCAGGTGGCTCTTGTCCTCCTTTTGCTCCCTCCGAAATCGCCAGACAACCGAGAAAAGCATAACCGGGAATTCGGCGGTCTCCTGCATCCGTGCAAGGGTCGGAAACCATGCGGTGGTGGCGTGCGAAATCAAGGACAGGTTTAAGGCTTCGGCTTTGATGTTCTTGAGCTCAGGGAAAACATCATTAATCATAAAGTGGGCCTGCGGGGTGTCGAGCCCAAGCTCCTTAATCAGGATTTCGGTGAAGTCCTCGCCGCCCTCGATTTCGCTTCTCTTATACCTCATCAGAATGTCCTGCAACTGGTCGAACCTGTCAAAGCCCGGGATTTTGGCCGAAATCTGCTCCTTTTTCCTGTTCGAAAGGCCGATGTCGGGCCTTGGAAGCGCCGCGAGATAATAAATACGGTCAAGAATGGCGGGGGCCTCGGGGCCGTACTGCTTTGTAATTTCCTCAGGGGGCTGGATAATCGGGGTGATGACTTCGTCAAAGCCCATATCAAGAAGGGCCTTTCTTATATCGAAAACATACTTCATTAAAAGGTGCTCTTTTCCCTTTTTCTTCGGGAATTCGAAATTTCCGCGGCCCATCAGAGGCGCGGCGGTCTCCTTCCAGACCTTCTCAAAATCCTCCTTCGCGGCCTTTTTTATTCCTTCAAAGTCGGTCATAATTAGAAACAGTAATTATAAAGTGCTTTTTAAGACCAAAATCTTTTTAGAACCTTATTTATGCTGCCGGAAAAAATCCAGAAGGAGCTTATAAAAAAGCACTACGGGCTTTTCAATCACTCGGGGGTCGAAATCTGCGAGTGGAACAAAAAGGCTTTGCGCGGGGAAGGCGCGTGCTACAAGGAGAAGTTTTATAATGTGCACTGCCACCGCTGCATGCAGTTCTCGCCTGCGGTCGCCCACTGCAACCAAAACTGCCTATTTTGCTGGCGACCGAATGAAGTGATGTTCAAGTCTTTCGTGGGCGAGGAGAAGGTCGACGAACCTGAGGTTATCGTCGAAAACCTTATCAAGGCCCGGAAAAAGCTCCTCATGGGGTTTGGCGGTAACGACATGGTCACGGCGGAGAAGTTCAAAGAGGCGACAGAGCCTGACCACTTCGCCTGCTCGCTTTCGGGAGAGCCGACCATTTACCCGAAAATCATCGAGCTTTTTGACTATCTTTGCGGGCGGGCAAGGACCGTCTTTTTGGTCACAAACGGCACGAGGCCGGAAGTTTTGAGGAAGCTAAAGCCCCACAAAAATTTCCAGTTTTACCTCTCCTGCAACGCCCCGAACGAGGCGCTTTATAAAAAAATCTGCCGACCCGCCGCAGGAACGGGGTGGAAGGATTTTCTGGGCGGGCTTGACGCGATGCGGGACTTTAAGGGGCGGACAG
>JBNGEE010000006.1:13241-16066 GCA_049975565.1 Candidatus Aenigmatarchaeota archaeon | reverse complement strand
GGGCTTGAGAAATCAAGTTCAGCTACAAGCCCCTTAACTTGTTAGGGGGTAGTTGACAATCAGGACTCGCACTTATCGAGAGGGTCTTCAATAATTTTTCCTACTTGGCCGTCCGCGAGAACAGAGCGGCATTTATTGATGCACATTGAAGGCATTACCAGTTCCGGATCTGCGAGTTCCTTTTCCACAGCCGCCCTCAAACCTTTAGGGATTGCATCCTCCGGGCAGCCTTTCTCCGCCCATGACATGCAGTCCGAAGTAAGGTCAATGCCTGTATGGAAGGGGTTCTGGAGCTTTTTCACAAAAGTCGCGCTGGCGCCGCCTATGACCACCACCAAAACCAAGAGGACGAGCAGGGCAAGCAAAAGCTTTGTATCCATAATCAGGTTAGGTTTATAAAGTATAGTCGGGGATATATCCTGCACTTTCAGAGGAATATATCTTAATTAGACTTGCCCCTAAATTATGAACGCCGGGGAGTACTTCAGGCATCTTGGGGCCCAGATTGACACGCTCTACGAAAAGGCGGGTGAGGCAAGAAGGCAGGGAAAAGACGTGGAACTTAAGGTCGAGTGCAAGCCCGCGGCCGACAAGAACAACCGCTGCATCGAGATTCTCTCGACGATTTATCCGGAATTTGAGGAGAGCCGCCATAAAATCCTTGAGCGCCTCAAAGAGCTCGAAGGGCAGTACGGCATCGGTGCGGACGAAGTCGCCCTCGAAATCTCAAGGGACATCGCCACGGGCCGGTTTTTCAAGCTCAAAACAAAGGAGGAAATGGTCGAGGCAGGGCTTAGGTTTGGGTGCGCCTTCAACACTAAAGGGGTAGTCGGCGCGCCGCTTGAGGGGATAACAAACGTCAAAATCGACCCCAAGGAGAATTTCATTTACGTATACTACGCGGGGCCGATAAGGACCGCAGGGGGAACGGCCCAGGTCTTTACGCTATTTGTCGCCGACTACATAAGGATAGCGCTTGGCCTTGGAAAGTACCGCCCGACAAAGGAGGAGAAAGAAAGGCTCTATTCCGAGCTTACCGACTACCTGACCTACGTCACGCGAAAGCAGTACAAGCCTTCGGAAGCGGAGGTCGACTTCCTCATAAGCCACGTGCCGATATGCATCACAGGCGAGGCGACAGAGCAAAGGGAGGTGTCTCGCCACAAGGACTGCGAGCGGGCGGAAACTACGAGAATCCGGGGAGGGATGTGCCTCGTGTATCTCGACGGCCTGCCCCTGAAAGCCGAGAAGCTCAACAAGAAGCTAAAAAAATACGGGGAGAAGATGGGTCTTACCGAGGACTGGAACTGGCTCGAGGAGTTCATAAAGCTCAAGAAGGGAAAAAAGGAGTCCAGAGGCGAGGGCAAAAGCTACAAGTTTTTGCAGGAAGTGCCGGCAGGGCGCCCGGTCTATGCCATGCCCGAGCAGAAGGGCGGCTTTCGCCTTCGCTACGGCAGGTCGCGGAACATGGGCTCGGGGTGCTTCGGGTTTCATCCGGCGACACTGGCTGTTCTTGATTCGTTTCCTGCTGTCGCAAGCCAGATGAAAATAGAGATTCCGGGAAAGGGCTGCACGGTCGGGGTGTGCGACCACATAGAGCCGCCGATTGTAAAGCTGAAGGGCGGCGATGTCGTGAGGCTCAAAACTCTGGAAGAAGCGAGAGACGCATATCGGGACATCGAGAAGATTCTCTTTGTCGGGGACATGCTCGTGACTTACGGCGACTTTTTCGAGAACGGCGAGAAACTCATCCCAACCCCCTATGTCGAGGAGGTGTGGAGGTTTGACCTTGAGGATATGCGCCCCGCCGCAGAGTCGGCGATAGGAAAGGAGGAAACAGAAAAGCTCCTTCAAAACCCGGCAGAGATTGACGCAAAAACCGCGCTCGAGCTTGCGAATGCAGGAATTCCGCTCCACCCGAAGTACCTTCACTTCTACGACGGCATGAATGGTGCAAAAATCGCGGGGCTTGTCCGATTACTTGACTCCGGGGAAAGGAGGGACGGGCACTTCGTAATAAAAAACGGCGAGTGCAAAATCTTCCTCGAGGAGGCAAGAATCCCGCACCGGCTGTCTCTTGACAGGCTCTACATAGTTCTCGAGGACTTCGGGCCGCTTCTCGAGACTTTCCGCGGCATGGACCCCGACGAGATAGAGAAGGACGAAGCGACAGGGTATGAGCTGGTAAACAAATACTCGAAGTTCGAGATAAAAGAGAAAGCAACCAAGTACATCGGCGCGAGGATGGGGCGGCCCGAGAAATCGATGCTTCGGAAAATGAAAGGCTCGCCGCAGGTGCTCTTCCCGGTCGGAGAGAAGGGCGGAAGGATGAGAAATCTCGTCGACGTGGAAAACCTGATTTCTGATGTGAGCGAGTTTACCTGCCCGGAGCACGGCTCCTCGGTTTTCCCTTACTGCCTGAGGTGCGGAAAGCATCTCGTAAGCCCCGGGATAAAGAAAAAGCAGCTGTATGTCCGCGGGCTTTTGAACGAGGCGTACTCGAAACTTCAGGAGCCGCGCCTCGAGATGATAAAGGGGGTCAAAGGTGTGACTTCGAAGCACAAGGTGCCCGAGCCAATAGAGAAGGGAATCCTGCGCGCAAAGCACGGGCTCTATGTCTTCCGGGACGGGACTGTCAGATTCGACATGGTGAACGCGCCACTCACCCATTTCAAGCCAAGAGAGGTCGGAACAAGCGTTGAGAAGTTAAGGGAACTCGGCTACACGCACGACATCCACGGCAGGGAGCTTGAGGACGACGATCAGGTTCTCGAGCTTTTCGTGCAGGACTTTTTGATTTCGACCTACGGCGAGGAGAGCGCGGC
>JBNGEE010000006.1:6832-13231 GCA_049975565.1 Candidatus Aenigmatarchaeota archaeon | reverse complement strand
TTTCCTGTCAGTCTCGAAATTCATCGACGACCTGCTCGAGAAGTTCTACGGGGTGGGGCGGTTTTACAATGCCGAAAAATTCGACGACCTCGTCGGCCACCTTTTCCTTGACATTGCCCCGCACACGATTGCCCCCGTCGTCTGCCGGCTTATAGGGTTCACCGCAAACCGCTGCCATTACGCGCACCCCTACCTTTTCGCGGCGACGAGAAGGGACTGCTTTCTCCCGGAAGAAAAAATTCCCGTACTCTCGGGCGGAAGGATAAGGCTTGTGGAGATTGGAAAATACTTCGATGATACGGCAAAAAAGAACGGCACCGAAAAAGCAGACGATTCTGGAACCCTGATGACGTGGACTGACGACAAGGTGATGACTCTAAACGGAGGTATGCTCGTCCCAGGCAGAATCTCCGTCCTTTCGAAGCACAAGTCCGACGGGCGCTTTCTGAGAATCAAAACAAGGTCGAACCGGGAGATAGCCGCTACGGAAACCCATAACTTTTTTGCATATGACGGCGGAAAGCAAGGGAATGGGGCGGGGGCAATCGCAGGGCTGAGGAAGATAAAAGCAAAAGACCTGAAGCGGGGGCAGAAGTTCGCGGTCCCGCTGAAGCTGGAACTGCCTGAAACCGACGAAAAGGAGATTGACCTCGCCACACTTTTCGGGAAAGAAGGGCGGCTTGTCATAAGGGGGATATCAAAGGAGGTTAAGGCGCGGATTCCAAATATCAGGATGTACGCAAAAAGGAGGGGTATAAACTACCACACATTTTTCGACTACTTCGTGAGGGATGGCTTTCCCATCCGTGTTTTTGACGGGGTGTGCAACGACATCGGGCTTGACAGACAGAGGCTCCTGAAAAAGGCAAGGCTCGGCTTTGAAAAGGAAATGGTCTCGGTTCCGGCGGTGCTGAAAATCGACGAGAGGTTGCTTTATCTCATCGGCTTCTATATAGCCAAGGGATATTCAAGGAGAGGGGAGCGGAATAATCAGGTCAGTTTTGCCGCAATCGAGCCCGAGAATCGCAAAAGGCTTAAAGAGTACATCAAAAGCGTTTTTGGCATAACTCCCTACGAAGCGAAAGAAAGCCTGACGGTTTCAGGAAAGCTCCCATACCTCCTATTCAGCAGGCATTTTGCGCTCGGATCAAACGCGCGCGACAAATCGCTTGAGTATTTTATGCTCTTCCCGAAAGAAAAAGTCAGGCCGATTCTTCAGGGCTACTTTGACGGCGACGGCTCAACAGACAATCTGCGGATTAGGTGCGCGAGCGCGAACGAGGCGCTGCTGCGGCAAATCGAGATTATGCTTTTAAGGTTTGGGATTTTCACGACCGTCTATTCCGAGGTCAAAGCGCCTAAAAGTGGAAAAGTCGCGGAATCTTACCTGAATCGCGGCAGGTCGGTGCCAAAGACCAAGCTGTATTATCTGAGCGTTCAGTCGTCTTTTGCAAAGAAGTTCTGCAAAGAAATAGGATTCAGGCTTGAAAGGAAAAAGAACGCCCTCGAAAAGGCAGCCACAACCCTGAAAGGCAGGGACACATACGAGGTCAGGGACGGGATGGTTCTCGACCCGATAACGGAGATAGAAGAAATAAAAAGCGGTGCGAAAGCCACATACTGCCTGACCGTGCCAAAAACACACAACTTGTTCTCGAAGTGGGTGGTGGGCCAGTGCGACGGAGAAGAAAACGGGGTAATTCTGATGATGGACTGCCTGCTCAATTTCTCGAAGGAATACATCCCCGACAAGAGGGGCTCGATTTCCGACGCGCCGCTGACAATCTCGACAATTCTTGACCTCGGGGAAGTTGACGACGAGGTCTACGACATGGATATAGTGTCCGCCTACCCGAAGGAGTTCTACGAAAAGACCCGCGAGAGGGTTTTCCCGTGGGATGTAAAAGTCGAGCAGGTGGCGGACAGGCTCGGAAAAGGCAACTGCTACGGGGGGCTTGGCTACACGACCGAAAACACAAACTTCAACCACGGCGTTCACCTGACGACCTACAAGATCGCGGAGGACATGGTGGAGAAAATCAGCCGCCAGCTTGAGCTCGCGAAAAAGCTCTGCGCGGTCGATGAGCGGTTTGTCGCCCAGAAAATCCTCTCAAGCCACTTCCTAAAAGACATCAAGGGAAACTTCAGGACGTTTTTCCGCCAGACCTTTCGGTGCACGGGGTGCAACAACGTGCTCAGAAGGCCGCCTTTAAACGGCAAGTGCCCGAGGTGCAGCGGGCCGCTTGTGCTCACGGTCTCGGAAGGGACAATCCTCAAGTACCTCGAAGCCTCAAAGAGGATAGCGGAAGACTATCAGCTCGACGCCTACCTCTACGACCAGCTCAACCTCCTCTCCGAGCAACTGAATAACATCTTTGGAAAAAAGGCCAGGCAGAGCTCTCTTGCGGCTTTTTAGGGGGCTTTGAGAGATATATATATTTTCCGATTTATTAAAAAATGAGATTGTACGATTACCGAATGGACGACGACGAAGACATTGAAGACGAAGAAGAGTGGGAAGAGGAAGAGGACGAAGAGGAAGAGTGGTAACCCGGGCGTACATTTGATTTTTTGCTTATTTTCGCTTGCCTGGCGAAAGCTATCCTCCTAAGGTCTTTTCTACCCGCCCGAACTTATGGAAGTTGGCGAAGTTTAGTATAAGGCCCCTTCCTTAAATCTTGCGTTGTTTCTTTGGTAAATCCGGGCTCTTCATCATAGCCAAGAAGCTGGTTTATATTTTTAACGATTAGTTCTGACCTTTTTCTAAACCCGATATCTTGGAAATCTCTTACTTCGAAAGGACCGCCCCCAACAGGGTATCTATCATAATAGTGGACACGCCCTTCCCGCACCAATACTTTTCCCATATATGTGTTCTCTACACTATAATCGGAGAACTCCGCTTCGCCGACGATATAAAAATTAAACGGCAGGTCCCCCGGCTTTACGCAATTCAGATAAATCCAGTGATTGGGCTTTCTATCGGGTTCAAGAATGACCCCTACAAGGTCTTTATTGAAGTTTCTTGCTAATTCTCGGGTGCCTATCTTCACCAATTTATCTATTTGCCATATAAGGATAATCTATGATTAAGACTAACGGGCGTTATGTCGGATAAAGGAGTAGCGTCAAATACGAGACAAAAAGGCAGATAAATTATTTACTTAACCCTATTATGGCATTCTGGCACTTGATTTCGAGGAGGACAAAAACCGGCGGCAGGTTCGTGAGGAGCCGCAAGAAGAGAAAGTTCGAGAGAGGCGGCTTTTTCTGCCCTGCAAAGGCGGGCGAGCAGAAAATAGCCAAAGTGAGGACGCGCGGCGGAAACGAGAAGCAAAAGGTGCTCTCGGGCGAATTCGTGAACGTCGGGGGCAAAAAGCTCAAAATCACCGGCTTTGTCGAGAACAAGTCGAACTTCCGGTACAACAGGGCTAAAGTCATCACAAAGGGCGCGGTTCTGGAAACCGAGAAGGGCAACGTCCGTGTGACGAGCAGGCCCGGCCAGGACGGCACGATTAACGGGATTTTCGTGAGGGCCGAGAAGTAAACTCCAAATTTTCCAAAACGCCCGTCATGTGTAAATTATTTTAAACCCTATCACTTAATGAGGGAAAAAGGCATGTGCTCCATCTGCTGGAGGGTGGACACGATGTACACCTGCTCGCTTTGCGGGCGAAACGTCTGCATGAACTGCATCGATTTGCCCTCGGGGTTATGCAAGCAGTGCCTGCGCGGAAGGCAGCTTGAGGCAGAAAAATGAGGCTTTTAACTGATTTTTGACCAATGGGTCTTTTTAAAGATTTTCCCAGATAATTTAATGATAATACCTGTTCGATGCTTCACGTGCGGCAAGGTAATCGGCCACATGTGGGAGGACTACAAAAAGAGGGCCGACGCGGGCGAAAATCCGGCGACCATCATGGACTCGCTTGGGATAAAGAGGTACTGTTGCAGGACTGTTTTTCTGACGCACTCCGACAACATAAAGGAGCTCGCCAAGTTTAAGGTATAATGCCCGGAGAAGAAGCTGTTGTGGAGCAGGTAAACGACGAAAATTTTCAGGAGTTTGTAGCTGAGGGGGTAGTCGCTGTCGACTGCTATGCGGACTGGTGCCCCCCCTGCAAGATGCTCTCCCCGGTAATCCAGAAGCTTTCCGGGGAAATGCAGGACATAAAATTCGGCAAGCTCAACACCGACGAAAACCCAAAGACCGCCGAGGAATTTCAGATACGGTCGATTCCTAATATTCTTGTCTTCAAGAAGGGCAAGCTCGCGGACCAGATAATCGGCTTTTACCCCGAGGAAAAGCTGAGGGAGATATTCAAGGCTTTTCTGAAGTAGGGCGTCTCCGGAAGATTATTCTTTGAATGGCGTACCCAATGCAGGTTATAATAATCGAACTTATATTATGCCGGAACTCAAGGAAGATTTATCCTGCCCTTCAAAAACCGCCCTGAAGAGGCTTTTCGGGAAGGTGCAGGTGGCGTATTTCAGCATGGAAATCGGCATTGACCCGAGAATCCCGACATACTCCGGCGGGCTTGGGGTGCTTGCGGGCGATTTTCTCAGGAGCGCCGCCGACCTAAATATCCCTATTATCGGCGTCACTCTTCTTTATAAGGAAGGCTACTTCCACCAAAAGCTCGTGAACGGCGAGCAGGTAGAGGAGGCTGTCGAATGGAACCCCTCCGACTTCATGGAGCGCCTCGAGCAAAAAGTCGGTGTGGAGATTCAGGGCCGAACAGTTCTGATTGAGACATGGATCCACATTCTCAAGGGGGGCTGCAGAAAGCTCCCTATATTATTCCTCAACACCGACCTGCCGGAAAACAGTGAATTTGACCGCACCCTCACGCACAGGCTCTACGCAAACGACGATTATTACCGACTTTGCCAAGAAGTGGTTCTTGGTGTTGGGGGGGTAAGGATGGTCGAGGCGCTTGGCCTAAATCCCGACAAATTCCACATGAACGAGGGCCACTCCGCCATTCTGGCGCTCGAGTTGTGCAAAAAGTTTGAGGGCTGCGACACGCTCGAGGAGATAAGAAAAAGGTGCGTATTCACCACCCACACTCCAGTTCCCGCCGGCCACGACCAGTTCCCGAAAGACCTTGCGGTCTCGGTTCTTGGGGATATGATTCCAAAGGGCCTTGAGCACGAGGTGTTCATCGACGGGAAACTCAACATGACCTACCTTGGCCTTAGGTTTAGCGAGCACATAAACGGGGTCGCGAAAAAGCACGGCGAGGTGAGCCGGGACATGTTTCCCGGCTACCAGATAGACTCTATTACGAATGGGGTGCACTCCGGATTCTGGACGTCCGAGCCTTTCAGGAAGGTTTACGACAAGTGCATCCCCGGATGGGAAAAAGACCCATTCTCCCTTCGCTACGCTCTTGGAATTCCCGGGGTGGTGTTTTGGAAGGCGCACCAGGAGGCAAAACAGGCGCTGATGGATTATGTCAACCAAAAATACGGCCTCTCTTTTGACCGCCACGTTTTCACCCTCGGCTTTGCCCGCCGCGCGGCGACCTACAAGAGAGGAGACCTGCTTTTCTCGGACATCAGCCACCTCCGCCAGATTTCCGAAAAGCACAAGATGCAGATAATCTACGGCGGAAAGGCGCACCCAAGAGACCTGGAGGGAAAGAAGGTCATAAAAAGAGTGTCGGATATCATATCCGGCTTTGGCGGCGACGAAAATATCAGGGCGGTCTATGTCGAGGATTATGATATCGAAGTCGCGAAGCTGCTTGTCTCGGGAGTCGATTTGTGGCTCAACACCCCGAAAAGGCCGCTTGAGGCGAGTGGGACTTCAGGGATGAAGGCCGCGCATAACGGGGTGCCCCAGCTCTCGGTCCTTGACGGGTGGTGGCTCGAGGGCCATGTGGAGAACGTCACAGGCTGGAGCCTCGGCCCGCACCCCGATCTTGCAAAAGAATCCCGGAACGAGTCGGAGCTTGAGGACCTCTACGCAAAGCTCGAATATATTATCCTGCCTATGTACTACAACAACCTCGCCCAGTGGACGACAATAATGCGCCACTGCATCGCGATTAACGCGTCGTTTTTCAACAGCCACCGGATGCTCCAGCAGTATGTGCTAAACGCTTATTTTAAATAGTTTTTGGCAGACAAAATTTCTCAACCTAAAGCCCCCAGTAAATGAAGCCCTTCCCCTCGATTTCTCCCTTTTTGAACCTGCGCCTGATGTCTACAAATATGCCTTTTTCCGAGAGGAGGCCTGCGACGTCGAGCTTTTGAAAGTCCCTGTGGTCCACGGCGTAGACCACCTGGGCGCGGATGTCGGGCCGATAGGACACCAGGGGTTGGGCCAGGTCGGGGGATTCGTCCACCAGGGAGAGCACCGCCAGGGCCTTGGCCCCGTAGAGGGAAAAC
>JBNGEE010000006.1:2357-6822 GCA_049975565.1 Candidatus Aenigmatarchaeota archaeon | reverse complement strand
ACCACGTCGTACATTCCCTCGGGCCTGCGGTTTTTCGCCCCGAAAACCGTGTCACTGCTTATAAGCGGCTCGTGGAGGCCGATGTCTACTATTCCAAAATCCTTGAGCTCGTCAATCAGGTTTTCGACCTTGCTGTCGCGCAGGTCAGGCACGTTTTCCTTGTAGGCCGCGCCGAGCACGAGAATTCTTGCGGTCTTTAAGGGCTTTCCGGTCTCGACTAACAGCTTTACGATTTTCTGGGCGACATAATTCGCGAGGCTCTCGTTTACGCTTCTCCCCGAAAGGATGAGCTCAGGGATGTAGCCGATTTCAAGGGACTTCTGGGCGAGGTAGTAGGGGTCAACCGGAATGCAGTGGCCCCCGACAAATCCCGGCCGGAATCTCAGGAAATTCCATTTGGTCGCCGCCGCGTTGAAAACCTCCTCGCTGTCAAGGCCCATTTTGTCGAAAAGCATCGCAAGCTCGTTGAAAAGCGCGATGTTTAAGTCCCTTTGCACGTTCTCTATGACTTTGGCCGCCTCCCCGATTTTTATGGAAGGGGCGCGGTAGACCTTTGTAACAGTTCCGTAAACCTCGGCGAGCTTGTCCGCCACCGTGTCATCGCAGCCGGCCACGATTTTGTGGATTTTGTCGATCGTGTGCTCCCTGTCGCCGGGGTTTACCCTTTCGGGGCTGTATCCGAGGAAAAACTCGCCAAGTTTCATTCCGCTCTCCTTTTCGAGAATCGGCAGGCAGAAGTCCTCGGTGCAGCCGGGGTAGGTCGTCGACTCGTAGACCACAATCGCGCCCTTTTTCAGGTTTTGGCCGACAATTCTCGAGGCGCCGTCAAGGAAGCTTAAGTCGGGCTCCTTTCGCTTCGTCGTCGGCGTCGGCACCGCTATTATCACGATGTCGGCCTTCTTAATCATTGCGGGGTCAGTCGTAAACTTGATGTTAGTTTTGACCTTTTCGAAGTCCTCCTTTAGGATGTCGCGGTTTCGGTCGTGGTGAGCCTTTAGTTCCTCAATCCTGGTCTTGCCGATGTCAAAGCCGATTACTTTGAAGTTCTCGGCGAATTTGAGCGAAAGCGGCAGGCCGACGTAGCCAAGCCCGGCCACGCAGATGACTTCCTTTTTCATAAGTAATTTAGGGAGAAGTTAAATAGCCTTTTGACGGCTCGCTTCCACAAAGAGCCTTTACTTCCCGCCCAAAAACTCCTCCTTGTACCACGAAACGGTCTTTTTGACCCCCTCTTCGATAGGAGTTTTCTCGGAAAACCCGAGGAGCCGCTTAGCCTTTGAGGAGTCGGCCATGTTCGCGCGCACCTCGCCTTTGACCGCCCCGACGTGGCGCACGTTAGCCTTTTTGCCCAGCGCCCCTTCGATGAGGGAAATGAGGCCGTTGACGCTGATTTCGCGCTCGCTTGAGATGTTTATTGTCTCGCCTACTGCCGCTTCGGTTTTGGAAGCCTTTATGGTGGCGTTTACCACGTCTTCGACATAAGTAAAACTCCTTGTCGCGTTCCCGTCGCCGTAGACCTCGATTTCCTCGCCGTTATAGACCCTGTGGATGAATTTCGGGATGACTCCCGCGTGCTCGATTGTGCCAAGCTGCCGGGGCCCGTAGACGCTGAAATACCTGAGAATCACAGTTTTTAGCCCGTAAAGGCTGTGGTAGACCTTCATGTACTGCTCGGCCGCAAGCTTTCCGACGGCGTAAGGATGGCTTGGAATAAGCCCGTTTTCCTCGCGTCGCGGGAAAATCTTCGAGTCGCCGTAAACTGACGAGCTTGAGGTAAATATCACTTTTCCGGCGCCGTTTTTGCGGCAGGCCTCAAGAACGTTCAGTGTCCCGTCGATGTTGACCCTGTTCGCCTTTATGGGGTCGTTAATCGACTTTATCGCCCGGTTCATGGCCGCGAGGTGAAAGACAGTGTCAAATCCCTTGATTTCGGTAAGCATCCGGTCAAGGTCAGTGATGTCGGCTATTATTAAGCCAATCCCTTTTTCCCTGAGGGGTGGGAGGTTTCGGTCGGTGATGCTCAGGTTGTCAAGAATTGAGACTTCATGTCCCAAATCCGCAAGCTTCTCTGCAAGGTGACTTCCGATAAAGCCGGCTCCGCCGGTAACAAGGGCTTTCATAAATTATGAAAGGAAAAAGGGTTTTATAGATAGATATTTCAAACTCTTATTATGAAAATAGGGCTTGTTGGAAAACCCAATGTCGGGAAATCGACTTTCTTCAAGGCGGCGACGCTCATCGACATAAAAATCGCGAATTTTCCCTTCACCACAATCGAGCCGAATGTGGGCTTCGGTTTCGTGAGGGTGGAGTGCGCTGAAAAGGCGTTTGGGGTGAAGTGCAACCCGAGGCAGGGCTACTGCATCGACGGCAACCGCTTTGTGCCGGTCGAGCTAATTGATGTCGCCGGGCTGGTGCCGGGGGCGCATGAAGGGCGCGGCATGGGAAACAAATTCCTTGACGACGTGCGCCAGGCCGACGCCCTGATTCACGTGGTCGACGCCTCGGGCGCGACTGACTCCGAGGGGCGCGACTGTGAGGCCGGCCACGACCCGATGGAAGATGTGGAGTTCCTCGAGGACGAGCTCAATTTCTGGTTTTCGGGGCTTCTCGAAAAGCACTGGAAAAAACTAAAGGAGCCAAAGGACATCTCAAAGCAGATGTCTGGCTTGAAGGTCACCGACGATGATGTTATGGCGGTAATCTCAAAGCTTAACCTGCCCGAAACCGTCTACAACTGGAATGACGGGCAGAGGTTCTCGTTTGCAAAGGCGCTTCGGGAAAGGGTCCAGCCGATACTGATTGCCGCAAACAAGACCGACAAGCCGGGCGCAGAAAAGCACCTTCCAAAACTTATCGAACTCGGGGCGATTCCCTGCTCGGCGGACTCGGAGCTTGCGCTCAAGTCCGCGGCAAAGGCGGGGCTGGTAAAATATATACCCGGCGACGGCACGTTCGAAATCACGGCCGCCATGAGCGAAAAACAAGAGGAGGCCCTCGACAAAATCGCCGCGACTATGAAGGAGAGGGGCTCGACAGGGGTGCAGGAAATCCTCAACAGGGCGGTTTTCGAGGTCCTCAAGTACATCGTGATTTTCCCGGGAGGGATGAAAAAGCTCGCCGACAAGGACGGAAACGTGCTCCCCGACGCCTTCCTCATGCCGCCGAATTCGACGGCGCTCGACTTCGCCTACCGCCTCCACACGGACTTTGGCGACAAGTTCATCTGCGCGTACGACGTAAAGACAAAGCAGAGGGTGGGAAAGGAGCATAAGCTCAAAAACGGGGATGTGGTCGAGATTGTCAGCGGGCGGTAAGGTTACCTTTCAATATTCAAGGTATACACTTTCGTCATTCCTTGTTTTCCTTATCGTTGAAGGCACCGCTTTGGGCACTTCGTTAAATATTGAGTAAAAATCTTCCATGTCTGCGCCTCTTTTTTCCTCATCGGAGGGCGGGACTGCTCCAGATTTGTATTCGGGAACCATAACTGCATCCGCAGGAATTATATAAAACTTGTTTGCAGTTATACTCTCAATCAATTACAAAGCCCTTACAAAACACTTTCTGCAAACAGCCTTGTACTCATAGGTGCCGTCTTCGGGCAGTACCGAAGGAAGCCCACCCGTTACGGGGACCCCTTCGCGGAGCACCTGAGTGTAGACCGCGTTCGGGTTTTTGCATTTTTCGCAGACTGCCCGCTTATAGACCACGGTTTCGGGGCCGAGCTCAAGAAGCCTCTTTATGACGGGAAACATCCTCCCGCGGTATTCCGTGTCAAGGCCGGTCGCGACTACCTGTGTGCCCCTGCCTAAAAGCGCCTCTATCTCACCGACGATATGTTCCCCGAACATGTGGATTTCGTCTATCCCGACCACCCTGAAATCCCCTTCCACCGCCTCCCGAAGGCTTTCCACTTTCTTTGCGACAAGCTCAATCCCGTTTCTGCTCCAGACGTTCTCGTCCCGGACGTTTCTTGAGGACTGGTAGAGGGCGTAGGGGATTTTCGTGTATTTCAGGGGGGCGAAGTGGCTTATCATCTCAAAGGACTTGCCGCTTTTCATCGGCCCGAGAACGATTTTTAGAGGCATAATACTACCCTAAGAATTAACAACAGAATTTCTTCTGGTGTATGAGCTGGAGCTTGAAGCTGTATTTTTCCCCTTTCCGCTCTTTGCCGGGGCTTTCACCTGTTTGCGAATATTCTCCCTCTGCGGCATTCTCCCCGCCCAGCTTTCTTATGTCATACACAACTATCGCATTTGCCTTCTCCATCTGTTCCCTATTGAGCCCCACCTCATCAGGCTTGAGGCTTTGGTATACCTCAGACTTCGGGTCCTCGAGCTTTTTGAGGTCGTCGGTTTCTCCCTCCACAATTCCCCCCAAAAGCACCCCATCTTTTCGGCAATATTTTCCGTCATTGTGCCCCTGCAAAGAATCGGTTTATAAGTTGCCCCCACAACAC
>JBNGEE010000006.1:0-2347 GCA_049975565.1 Candidatus Aenigmatarchaeota archaeon | reverse complement strand
AATTAACTCCTTATGGCCACTTTATTCTATCGCCCAAATATCAGGCATATCCGGTGCATGAGTTTTCCAAATATTCCCTCTTGCCGGGAACGTATCCGACGAAGTTCAAAGTCACCTCTTCTTCCCCGATATCGGTAGGGTAGATAATCAATTTACTGCATCCCTCCAGAGGGTCACATTTACCAAAAGCTGCCGGGAGCAGGAAGTTGCGCGCAGCTTGGGTGAGGTGGGCAATATCTTCAAATGTCTTCCGAGAAACACGCACCGGGTATGAGCGCAGAATTTAAGAACCTGGGGATACTACTGATTGTAGCGGGTCGCTGCTGGGTCGGCAACCATAATCAACAATTTTAGAGAGGTGCATTCCTGTGGCTTGCGGATTTTCTGCCGAAGCTTCCATGATTAATACACACCGCCACTATATATTACTTTTCACGGACAAGGGCACCTCTCCGCTAGCAGGTTTTCTGGAAGTACCCGGCTTCCTAAGAGGGAAAACACAAAAACGCCTTTTTATATAAAGAATATTTCATTATGGCCGAGACGCAGTACTTGGGGCTTGTGGCGATACTTTTCGCGATTTTTATTGTCGGGATGATTCTCGGCACCGCCCCGATGAAGCTCATCATAATCCTTGCTATAGGCGCGCTCGTTTTCCTCACAATCTCTATGAAGGACAACATGGCGGTGATGGGCTTTACAGTGCTCATTTTCGCGCTTTTGCTCTACCTGATTTACCCTTCGATGCCGATGGCTTCTTTCAGTTTTTCGGCGCCCGAGGAGTACTTCTCGACTCTCCTTTTAGTCGTGATAGTCTTGGTAGGGCTTATAATGGCTTACAAGGCGACACAATAACAAAGCCCAATAAATACCAACTTAAATCGAAACGCACTCATATATAATTGTAAAGATGGCCTGTTCTTGGACGGTCTTGGCTTGGGCGATAATCCAGTCCCGGAGCACCAACCACCAATTTTTCAACATAAGCAGGTATTCTAGCACACTTCCCTACAATTCCAGATAGATAACTTTTCACTTTTTTCACCTATTATATAACAGCAATAAAAATATAAATATACCAAGATATTTTTATACCAAGACGGGTTATCGCAACTTCTCAAGCCCCGCCTTAGAGATTGCCTGAACGCCCTTCTCCGTCAGAATCCTGCCCTTTTTTTGGGTTTTCGACTGCTGCAAAAGCCCTTTTGCCTCAAGCTGCTGAAGGATTGACCGGATAATCTTTCCCGAGCCCGGGAAAAATTTGTCGGTTCTTGAGCCACGGTTTTTCCTTCCCCCATAAATGTTTGTGAGTTTCTCCGTGCCGATGGGGCCTTTCAGATAGACTTTCCGAAGGACTGACGCGCTTCTTAAGTACCACCAGTCGTCCTGCGCGGGCACCTTTTCCCTCGAGACGCCCGTTTTGACGAATTTCGCCCACTCGGGCATTTCCACAATCTTCTCACTCTTTAGGTTTTGCGCCAGCTTCTCCAGATTTTTGCCCGTTTCCTCCATGCTTTTTCGCGTACGAATACCGCTTAATATTATTACAATTAAAACATTTTATATCCACTGTCTTCGTCCTTTTATTGGCGGAGACGCCGCAGGAGACGCCGGGGATGATGAGCATGTCGCACTTTTTGCAGAATTTGCGCTTGAGGTCCTTTTCAATCGGCTCCTGCACTTTCATAGAGATTTTTCGGGCAAGGCGGACGTACCTTCGGGTTCTCTCGGGATTTTCCCTTTTTAGCTCAAACTCGGCAAGCTCAAAGAGGGTTAGAATCCTTTCCCGGGCGATTTCTTTTTTTGAGAGGGCCATAAATTGCATAGGGTAAAAATACAACTAATCGACTATTCTCTCTGCTTGAGCCTTATCAGAATCGACAGAATACGCACGAACAGGTTTATGAAGTCTATGTAAAGCGACACAACGGCCGGGATGTAGTCGTCGTTCGAGTAGCGCCGCCGGATGTTTGACATGTCGTAGAGCACGAACCCCGCGAAAAGCAGGGCGACAAACACGTCGAGCCACAGCGCGTTTATGGGCAGGGCGATGAAAATCGAGGTGACAGAGATTATTATCACAATCAGGAGCAGGGTGAACAAAATCCCGCCGAGAAACGAGAAGTCCCTCTTGGTCGTAAGCCCGTAGGCGGTAAGGGCGATAAAGACGATTGAGGTGATGGCGAAGGCCTCCAAAATCAACTCCGGCCCGACAACTATCGCGACGCCGAGAATCGGGGAGATTATCGCGCCCATGATGAAGGTGAAAAGGTAGAGGAGCGGAAGGCTTCTTTTGCCCGAGTAGAGGATGAAAATGAGGGCAAAGGACACAATGACAAGGGCAAGG
>JBNGEE010000005.1:14640-16871 GCA_049975565.1 Candidatus Aenigmatarchaeota archaeon | reverse complement strand
CTCCAAAGCGGCTGCACCTATGAAAACGAAAGCAACCTTAAACAAAAAGGTAGCGCCAAGAAAGGTTTCTGCAAAGAAGGGGGCCTCTATTAAAAAGAGCTACCCTGTTAAAAAGCACCCTGCAGGAAAAAGCGTGCATGGCACCAAATTAAAAGCCCAAAAAGGCAAATCCCGCAGGGCACCCCCATCAAGAGCCATTCTTTCGGAAAGCGTCCTCGCCATCGTGAAGCCGATAGATGTCCTATTCGAGGACGAGCCGTTAGGGCACCTGATGCCGCTTCTGGAGAAAAACGACTGCGTTTACCTTTCAAAAAAATACAACATTACGGGCAGAGTCGACCTGAGCGGCGCAATTGGCGCCCTCATGAGAAAGGATTATGAAGAGTTGAAAGCGGAGCAGATAAAGATGCCGATAATTGCGATAGATAAATCGAAAACCATCAGATTCGCGTTTGACACCATGAAAAAGAACAATATTGGAAACGTCATAGTAAAAAACAAAGACGACATCATAGGCTGCGTGGACATCAGGGATATTTTCCGCTACACCTCCAAAAAATTAGCCGCAACGGGTATGCACAAGGGAGGGGTCATCGAAACCAACATAGACCTGTTCATAGCGATGCTCAAAAAAGGCCCCACCACTTACGCGGAAGTTCAGGAGAGGTTCGGGATAAAAAAAGACCAGATAGACGAATGGATAGACGTGCTTGAGAAGGAAAACATAATTAAAGTCGAAAAGCGGCTTGGAAAGCTGAAAATAAAGGAAGATAAAAAATGATACTCAAATACGAACTCGAATTCGAAAACACGAGTCTGAAGGTGACGGTATCGGACGAGGAAGGCTTCCTGCCGACGTATACCATTGACTTTCCAACGCTCGACGAGGGCACTGCGGCGGTGTTTCGCGAGATAAAAAACAGGCTTATTTCGGAAGTTGAAATCGGGCCGATAAACGAAGGCCCGAATTTAAACGTCAAAAGAGATTTCAGGGAGAAGGCGGGTAGGGAAATCTCGCGGCTTCTGCCCCGAATCCCGGAAAGGACAAAGGAATACCTCATAAGCCTCCTGATACAGGAAATGCTCGGACTCGGAAAGCTCGAGCTTATCCTCAACGACAGCCAGCTCGAGGAAATCGTAATAAATTCGGCAAACGAATGCGTAAGGGTGTACCACAAGAGATTCGGTTGGGCAAACACCAATATCAAAATAGAAAAGGAAGAAGAAGTGCTGAACTACGCCTCCATTATCGCCAGGACCATAGGGAAACAGATAAACGTGCTAAACCCCCTTCTCGACGCGCACCTGCCCTCAGGCGACCGCGTAAACGCCACACTCTATCCAATCTCAAACGAAGGAAACACGATGACCATCAGAAAATTCAGGAGAGACCCGTGGACGATTACGGACTTCATAGAAAACCACACTATATCTCTTGAGGCCGCCGCATACCTGTGGTTTGCCATACAATACGAACTGAATATTCTCGTGTCGGGCGGGACAGGAACCGGAAAGACAAGCATCCTTACGACCCTCCTGTCATTTATCCCGCCCAACCAGAGGGTTCTCTCAATAGAGGACACCAGAGAAATCAAGCTTCCCGATTTCCTGCACTGGATTCCTATGGTTACAAGAACGCCAAACCAGGAAGGCAAAGGCGAGGTTACGATGCTCGACCTGCTGATAAACTCTCTTAGGATGCGGCCTGACCGGATAATCCTCGGCGAAGTAAGGCGAAGCAGGGAGGCCGAAGTGCTCTTCGAGGCGATGCACACAGGCCACAGCATATCCTCCACAATTCACGCCGATACCGCTCTCCAGACCTACCGGAGGCTGACTTCCCCTCCGATATCGGTGCCCGAAAGCCTCGTTGAGGCGGTAGACCTCTTCATCGTCATGTTTCGGGACAGGAGAAAGGGAATAAGGAGAGTATACGAAATCGCGGAGGTGATGCCGCAGTTCGGAAACATTGCCCGGACCGAAAAGATAAACCTGCTCTACAAATGGGATTCAGGATCGGACACTCTGGCGCAGTTTCACGAAAGCAAAAAGGCCCTGCTCAAGCTCGAGGTCCTGCTCGGCCTTACGAGGTCCGAAATAAACAAGGAACTCGGCAACAGGCAAAAGGTCCTGCAGTACATGCTGAAAAAAAACATAAGAAACGTAAACGAAGTGGGCAGGGTCATCTCGACCTATGTAAAAAACCCGGACGACCTGCTGAAAAGAATATG
>JBNGEE010000005.1:9337-14630 GCA_049975565.1 Candidatus Aenigmatarchaeota archaeon | reverse complement strand
AATATGATGTACAAGGATATAGGAAAGAAGTTCCTGAAATTCTTTCCCGACCTCGAACTAAAAATCAGGCACGCCGAAATAAAGCAGTCGCCGGAGAATTATCTGGGGCGGGCGATAACGGTCGCCGCGGCACTCGCGGCGGCATCTTTCCTTGCCGTGCTTGTTGGCCTGATATTTCTGCCCGAAAAAGCCGCACTGAAAACTTTCTTAATCGTGCTGCCTCTGTCCGCCTTTGCCCTTGTAATGGTGTACAATCTCATGAGGCCGAGGCTCATCATCGCAAAGAGGGTGTCGGACATCGAGAGAAACCTCCTGTTTTCGCTCAGGCATCTGCTTATAGAGATCCGGGCAGGAATATCGCTTCACGAGGCGTTCATATCCGTCGGAAAATCCAACTACGGGGCGCTTTCAGCGGAGTTTAGGAAAGTCACAAAGATGATTTCTATGGGTATCTCTGAGAAATCCGCGCTTGAGGAAGTCATGCTAAAAAACCCCTCAATAAATTTCAGGAGGGCGCTCTGGCAGATAACGAGCGCGATAGAGGCGGGGTCAAACCTCGGAAACATTCTCGAAGAGCTGGTAAGGGAATTTGCGGCAGAGCAAAGGACGGCAATAAGGATGTACGGCTCGCAGCTCAACTCAATGGCGCTAATATACATGATTTTTGCCATCATCACGCCGTCGATAGGCATATGCTTCCTTATCATCCTCTCATTCTTCTCGGGTCTTCCCGTAAACAAAGGGATGCTCCTGCTTATCATGATTTTCGTGACTGTTTTTCAGTTCATGTTTGTCGGCATCGTTAAGTCGAAGAGGCCCAAGATAGAATGAAATCAAGCTATCCTGCCTGGATAAGTAAGCATCTGGAGAACAGCGGTCTTAGGATAAGGCCTGAAAAATTTGTAAAGACTGCGATCTCGATTCCCATAATCCTCCTGCCTGTTGCGGCAGTGGCGCAGATTTTCTTCGGCATTAAGGCGGCCGCGGCAGTGCTTGGCCTTCTTGCTCTTGCCGAGCTCCTTCTCCATCTCCTTGTCATATACCTCTCGAAAAAGAGGGCGTCCATAGTAGAAGAAATCCTCCCCGATGCTCTGCGGCTTATCTCGTCTAACCTCCGGGCAGGAATCATCCCCGAAAAGGCATTTTTGGAAAGCGCACGCCCCGAGTTCGGGCCGCTCAGCGAGCAGATTAGGGAAGCGGGAAAGGCGCTGATGCTTGGAAACCCTATAAAAATCGCGTTCCTGAGGATATCCGAAAAAATAGATTCATCTCTCCTCAAAAAGACAATCAGCCTCGTTATAGAAGGTGTAACCCGCGGCGGAAACATTGCCTCCCTTCTCGACGGCCTTGCCGACGACCTGAAAAGCACCTCAATGCTAAAAAAAGACATAAAAGCGCAGGTCACGGCCTACAGCATGTTCATATTTCTCGCCATCGGTTTTGGCGCGCCGCTCCTTTTCGCGTCTTCCCTGTTCCTCGTCGAAACTCTGATAGGTCTGGGCACCCTCATGCCGTCAGGCACCATAAGCACCGGCGGGATATCGCTCGCATTCCAAAGCATAGATATCTCAAAGGATTTCCTGCTGTACTTTCAGATTTCGATAATGTGCATCTCGTCAATCTTTGGGGGCATACTAATGGGCCTGATTTCCGAAGGGAAAGAATTCTCGGGGCTCAAATACATACCTGTCCTTATCCTACTCAACATGGGGATATTCTATATAGTAAAATTCAAGCTGCTCGCGTCGTTCGCGATATTCTAAATCGCTTGGGTGGGTGTTAGGGAAGTTATATTTTGACCTATTTTTGTCACTGAAATATCCCTGCAAAAATGAGTTGATAATTTTGGATTAGTTCTTGTCGCCCGATTACCAGCGCGGGGACCTTTTCTTCAGGACGACCAGAATATAAGCCGAAACGGCAAGTATGACCAGAAGGCTCAATAAAAAAATTCGGATATTATTTTTTGTCTCTTCCGTTTCCATGTCCGGAGCAACTTTGCAGGAACTCCTGTTTGCGTTGCAGCCATACTCGCACAACTGCACGGTTCGCCATTCCCCGTTTATGCATTCCCTCAGTTCGCCGCTTTCGCAGATTATCGCTCCGTCGATGCATGAATCAGTTTCTGTAGGCGCAAATGGCCCTTCGCCCGTTTCTTCTGCGGCAGGCTCCTGAACCCCCAAAGGAATCTCTGTATTAACCTGCACAACGGTAACGTTTGCTGTTCCGTTCCCGACGCTCTCAAGCCTAACCAAAAGGTCATAGTAGTTATCGCCCGTGATTTCAAACATCCTTTCCTCCCCAGAGGAAAGCGTTGCCTGCTGAGAGGTGCTCGACACGTTAATGGTGGCGGTATTTGCTGTGGTGCTGATAAGACCAACGTAATGGTACTCTCCGCCGACTGCGACCTTAAGCCGATAACCTGCCCGAAGAGCCTTTGAGTACCCTGCAGCGAACTGCTCGTCTGTTACAGGATAAGTCACGGACCAGAAAGACGATGACCCGACAGAGCCTGTCGCAGTGCCGCCTCCGGGGCTGTTGCTGCCGGGATTGCCTCCATCACCCCTATCCTCCTCAACAGTAACGGATATTGTGTCCGTCTTAGACTCGCAGTTGGAAGGCGTCGCCGTAAACGTTGTCGATATTGTTCCTGCCTCGGAGGCGGTGACCGTGCATGTAGCCGAAGAGCTTCCCCCCGCAGAGACTGAAGTAATCGTAGGGCAACTTGCGCTCATCCCTGTACCAGAGACTGACAGCGATACCGAATTGGCGCTCGTGCCCCCCGAGTTCTGGACAGTTAAGGTGACGGTGTATGTGGAGTCCTTGTCAACGGTCACAGTTGAAGGCGAGACAGAAAGGGAGAGGGCTGGCGGAAGGACCACATCAAAGATATCGGACTCCGCGGTTGAAGGAGAGCCCGCTATGGAAATGCTCGCCTTGAGCATTATATTGTTCTGGAGTTGGGAGATTTTGGTTGTCGTCCACGAGACGCTGGTTGTTCCCTCGGAGAAAGATTTTGAAGTGCCCTCCTCGCTCGAGAATCCCGAAGGCGTGTCTATCAGGTTGGCTGTGCCCGAGCCCGAGAGTCCTGAGACCGTAATCGTAAAAAACTGGCTCTTCATGACTGTCCCTCCATCCGCACCCGACTGGGTTATCGTCATTGTGGCGGCAAGTGCGGACGGAGCCAAAAAAAGAGCAAGCAAGAGCCCAAAGACCAAAAGTTTCGCTCTCATGGTCCTCCCCCTCCGGGACCAATCCTCAGCCACTCGGTCTTTGATTCGGCAGAAGTTTCCCCCTGTATCCTCATCTGGATCATATACTCGCCGTAAGAAGGCCATGACGACACTGGAGACACGGTGAGCACCGCGTAGCCCTTCGAATCTGTCCTGTTGCCGTTCGAAATCGAGACTGTGTACGCAGAGCCTTCAAGCTCGGTTGCGCCCATCCCAAAGCTCATAATCCTCTCAACGGAAACCGTGGCGTTCGAAATTGTGTTCTGGGAGAAGTCGTAAGCCTTGAGCACGAATGTGACATTTTCGGAAAGGTTGTAAGGCGCGCCGCCCCAGCAGTCCCGATGTTTCCTAAGAAGCATGCTCGTGTTATTGAAGAACTCGACCTCCCAGCTCGGGCGCTCGTAGTCTGTCGCGTTATCCTGCGCCTCCCCGAACTCCAGATTCCCCCTCCATATTGCATTTGGAAGCCCCCCTCCGTTTTCCTGAGTGCCGGTTTCGTTGCCGTAAAAATCATAGTAGGTCTCGTTTTCGCTCTGCTGGTCGTTCCACCATTCCTCGGTCATGTTCATGTCGTCGTCAATGATTGCCCTGTCGACGATGCCCTCACCGCGCTCGTCGTACGCAATCATATAGAATATCCCATCCTTCAGGTTGTCCCTGTCGAGGTCCAGGTCTATTGCGGACTCTTCGATTTTATTGAACCATGCCGAAGTTCCCTGCGCCCGCACTCCGACGGACGGGCGAAGCATTGTTTTCGAGGAGTTGCCTATCAATACACCCTCCCATGGGCCCGGGCCCATACCTGCAAGGTAAAGGTCAGACGTGAAGTTTTCACCTATCCGGATTTCTGATGCGTCGCCAAAGTCGCCGTCCGTGTCAAACCACGCGACCTTCGCGCACTCGAAGCAGTTCCAGACCGCGCACATCGGATAATCCAGCGTGGAATTTGCAAGAAGGATATTATAGTTCTGCCCGCTGAGATTCAACGCCATTATTCTCCATCTCGGCTCGCTGTTATCTATCCTTATCGGCATGATAACACTTTCGTTAAGTCCCTCCACGCCGATGACCGCGCCATGCTCCCATTGGGAGGTGTTGACGCCGAGCACATAAAGCATGTAAATGTGTCCGTTTAAGGTAATGTTCACCTGAGACCCGACGGATTTTGCCGGAACGCCGCTGAAGTTGCATCCGCCGCTCTTTATCCAAACAACGCTTTCATTGCCCTCATTTATATACACCCAAACATCCATCTGATTGTCCATCTTCATTGTCCAATTGCCGGCGGTCTGGTTCGCGCCGTCGGGCTTCTGGAAGTCGCCGCATTCGTCGGAGTTGTCTCCGCCGGGGCTTGCGAAAACTCCCGTGAAGTTTGTGTTCCACCTCTCAGCGGTCCGAAGTTCGGGTATCCAACCGTAAGTATCCTCGCCGTACCTGGCCAGCGGCAACTCCTCGAACCCCGTCACGTAGTTTCCTTCACCGCGGTTGGAGTCCACAAGGAAACTCCTCATGACTATGAACGGCCATTTCCATTCTTCCATAATCTCGCTGCTTGTCCCCGTATCCGCGGACAGGGCAAACGTGAATTTTCCGGAAGTTATCGACCTGTTTAAAACCTCTGACAAATTAACCTCAATCTCGCCAATCCCCGTAATTTCCGCTATTGCCGCGGCTTTCGGCAGCTCCTCTCCAAGCCTCGAGCGGATGAGTTCCACCGAAACGTTGGCTGTGGCGTCATCCCCTGAAGGAGCCCTGACAAGGACAGGGATCTTCACATTCGTCCCTATTTTCAGCTCGCCAAGCTCTCCCCAGTCACCCATTCTCCTGCCATAAACCCTCACTTTCTTGGCATCAGGCGAGATGCTTAAAAGAGTCAGTTCCGCGTCGTCGCCAAAAGTCCTTTCAGTGATATTTCCACTGACAGAAGAATAACTGGAAAAGTTACTGCCGTTTGAGTAGAAAAAGATATCATAAACTCCCGAAACCTGGCTGTCGGCAATCGCGAAGTAAACTGTCGAGTCGGTTTCGCCGTCCCCGTTTAAGTCTATTCCGATTTCCGA
>JBNGEE010000005.1:0-9327 GCA_049975565.1 Candidatus Aenigmatarchaeota archaeon | reverse complement strand
CTGTGGAGGCAAGGATATTTATGCCGCGAAGAACAGCCTTGTTCCGGTTAATCGAGCTTACGTTCCATATCCCTCCGTAAGGGTCAGTCAGGACCGAGCCGACGGCAACTCCCGCAACGGACGAGAAATTCGCCTCGTCTGAAATCCAGACGTGAGTAGTGTTGTGGAACACGTAAACCGGCCGGGAATAATTGAACGCCGGGAACATCTCGGAAAACCACCGGTCACCATATTCGAGGTTTCCTATAATGTTTGGGATATATCCGTAATAGAACGTCGTAAAGCTTTCGGAGTTGTTCGGCGGCACGATGTTATATGCCTGCCGCTCGCAGCCCTCGCCGTCGCAGACCTGCATCTCCCCACATATTCCCGCCGCGTTGTTTACCCTGAATTCCTGGCCATCGACAGACACAACCCTCCATGTGACGTTTCCGGCCTCGAATTCGTCGTCCTCGGCAAGCGGGCTTGCGCCTGTCAGGTCGATGGAGGTATCTACCCAGAGATGGGTTGCGTTGGAAACGACATATACGGTCTGGCCTTCGCAGTTATCATCCCAGTCCTCATTCCATTCCTGCCCCTCCCTTATGCAAAACCTCATTGCGTAGTTCTCCGCGTATTTGTTAGAGACGCTGAGGTAAACTTCCTCGCCTCCGAGATTGAGTTTTATCCTGTCGGAAAGAGCAACCGCGAAATGCTTGAGAGAATCTGCATCGCCTTCTGTCTTTCCAATCCTGCTGACACTCCACAACCTGCCGTTTATCTCAAACGTGCTTTCCTCGAAAAGCGCTGTACTCTGATTGAATCCTTCAAGGGACTCATTAACCCAGATGCTGGTTGTGTTGGACGCGACGTAGACTGTGGTTCCCATCGTCGTGTTCGGGCAGGCTCCGTACACCCAGTCTAGAGCAGACTTACTGGCAGAGCCCACGCCGTAACACTCGCTTTCGTTGCACTCGCAGTAGTTGGGCAGGCCGTCCAGGTCCTCTTTCAAGACGCAGTAAATCCCAAGGAAATTATTCTCATAGACCCCACTCAGGTTGAACCTTTGATTGACGCTTTGGTCGCTGCAGTTGAAGTGGTTTACGAAAGATTCCAGGTCTAGGAAATCCAAGCCCGAAACCCTGAAGAAGCGCTCGTTTAGAGTCCAGCCACAGCCGCTTTCGTTGCAGTTGTATTCCTCCTTTCCGATGTTTCGGAAGTACCAGTCGATTCCAGCTGCCGCAAAAGAGTCTCCGTCCGACAATGGGCTTGCCTCGCTCAGGTTCACAAACTGCATGGGAGTGCTATTACTGACCGCGACCCAAATATGCGTGGAGTTGGACACAAGATAAGTGAAGTTCGTGTCCTGCAGGCATTCTCCCGACCCGTTCCGGTCAGCCCAGCTTCCGTCCGCGGCCAAGCAGTAAACTCCTCCTTTCGTGAGGTTTGTCTTGTTAAAGGGAATTGTGAGATTCAGTGCCTCGCCGTCCATGCAAAACGTGGTGTTTCCGGCTTCCGGGCAATTATCGTCCTGAAGGCTTTTCTTAAGCCCGCCCTCGTCAAGCTCAATGAACGTTCCGCTTGAACCGTACCCGTCTGACTGGAGGGTCTTTTCGTTGTCGCATGAGTCCCTGTCGCTTTCGAAGTTAAGCTCCCTCTTGTTCGTGTCCGACTGCTGGTCGACCCACACCTCCTTTAGGTTCGGTATGGAAACAGTCACCCGCCTGGTCTCGCATTGTATGCCGTCCGGCTTCTTGTTGCCGTTTACGTCCACGATTTCAAGGCCCATATCGTATTTTCCGGACTGCCCGCCAAGCGCCGCGGAAAGGTTGACTATAATCGTGCAGTTGTTGCCGCTGCAGGTCGTGTTGGTGGCGTTTGCGTTGATTTTTATAGGCTGGCCGGTTTTTTCGTTCCAGAACGATCTGACCCTCGTTTTGCTTTCGTTCAGGTCGAGTGGATTGTCGTCAAAATCGTACGCGCTGATATTTATCTCCACAACCTCGTCGGGGGAAAATATCACCGGCCACTCCTCCATGCCGCGGTAAGACATATCAACCCAGAATGGCGCAACCTGAAGCCAGAAATCCCCCACATCAGAGCCCTTGCTTGTAGTAACTCTTACATTCGCCCTGTACTCCCCAGTCTTGTTCGTGTTAAGGGTAAGGTTTATCAGGGTAATATTTGCGGGCACGGGCTCCGGGCCCCTGTCCAAAAGGACGGTCTTATCTGAATACTCCACAGAATAATCCCCTTCCTCCAGAAACACCGGCGGCCCGTTCATGCTGTCAAGTGTCACGCTTTCAAGCGACATGTTCAGGACATTGAGGTTTCTCGGACCCCACTCGGTCATGTTTCTCGGGTCAAACGCCATCGCGGTAAAGAGAATGTCGTGGCCTACACCATAAATTTCTCCCCCGCCCCACCCGGCGCTGAGGTTGCCGTCATCCTTCAACTCGATGGGCAAAACATCCACCCAGAAATTCCTAATCTCAAAATTGGCCCAGCCGAAATACGAATCGTTCGTAACCGTGTCCCTTAAAATAAGGTCTACGCCGTACCACCCCGTCGGAAGGTCGATAGGTATGACCCCCAAAGAAGCCGAGGAATTCCTGACAACCCCAAGGGACACATTGTAGTTCGTCCCGGACTCCATCCTCTTCATGAGTTGGTCGTTCCAGATCTCATTTATGTCCGCCTCAAGCCCGTCACAGTCAGGAAGCCCGTCGTTGTCGTTGTCGCTGCAGGAAAGCCCGCTTTGGCCCAAATCCATCTGGCTTCCCTTTTCGACATCAACAACGTGGACCGTGAGGGTAATGTTCTCGCCTACTCCGGCCACAGGCTTTTGCCCGCCTTCCCCAAAGCCCGACTGCTCCCCCCATATCATGTATTTCTTGAGCATGAAATATCCCGTGCCGGTCCCGGTAACATTCTGCCCGCTGACGTTGACTTTGAACTTGAACTTGAACATGAAAAACCCTTCCGAATTGGGGGAAGTAAAGGTTATCGTTCCGTTCGAGGCGCTCGCGTTTGGGTTGTAGCCCCCCGTAAGCTGGTCGCCAAATGCAGGCCATACCCGGTACATCTCGATAATCCTTGCGCTCAATATCGAGCCCGCGGAGACCTCCTCCCTCGTCAGGAGATTCGTGACCTTGAGCTTTATCCTGAGGGTCGAGTTAGGGGCATAAAACCAGAATTCGTCCCCTTTGAAGTCGACGGGGTTTGCGACTGCGTAAAGCTTTTGTATCCCGAATTTTACCGTCCCGTCCTTTTCCCCAAGCGCGTGGTTTACTTTTACTTTCGCCTTGTAGGTGCCTGTCTTTTGGGGAGAGTTGAATATTATCATGCACTGTTTTAGCATCTCCTCCTCCGGGCCTTCGTCTTCACCCTCAAGCCCGAAAACCGAAACTGCATCCGAAAGGTTGACTATCGTGAGATTAAGGCCTGTTGTATCCACCGAATTACCCTGCTCGTCCTCGAGCTTTACCAGCGATACGCTTGAGGCGCACGTCCTGTTTCCGGACTCTATGTCTATTAACCCCATGCTTTCCGGACCCGCGTCCATAATGCCCCCCTTGCTGACGTCCGAAATCATCACCATCAGGGAAACCTTTCCGCCCGGCGCAAACGCATCAACCATCGCCTCGGAGCCCTCGGCCTCGTCCATGAACTGCGGGTTCATCGCTATCACGTCAAGCTTTATCGATTCTATCCTGAAGCCCTCCATAAACTGCTGGGTGTAGTTGCCGTACCCTGCGTAGAACATAACCCTATAATTTCCATTGGGCGCGCCTTCCAGGCGGGAGCTGATTTCCTTCAGGTAGCTTTTCGTGTTGTTGTCGTATGTTAGGGTTCCCGCAATGACCGTGGTGCCGTTAGGGTATGTCAGGCTTGCGGTAACATTCGCCGTAGTGACCGCGTTTCCGTCAAGGGTTTTGACATTTGCGGCAAGCTCGACCTTTGGGTTTTGCGAGAAGGACGCCGTTGGGGTTCCGGCAAGGTCGGTGATTTTTCCGGCAAGCTTGAACGCCTCTACAGAGAACGTGTCGACCGGAGTGCCGTTAATATATAGATAGTAGGTGCCGGGCTCTTCCGGGACCGTGAAACTCGAAACAAGTGTCCCGTTCCCGTCGGTCTGGCCGGAAGTTGAGTTAAAGATGTTTCCTCCGGCGTCTTTGAGCGTAATATTGAGGGACTCGTTAAATTTGAAGCCTGTGGAGTTCTCAACCAGCCCGACGAATTCCACCATACCGCCCGGACCGTAAACAGAGTCGTTTATCGGAGGCATAAGGTATATTTTATCCCCTGTCGCGTATTCTATCTCGGCGAGTACATAATTTACTTCGGGCGCGATTTTCTCGCCGGCGCTCCTCTGTTTCCAAAGCTCCACATAAGGAACGCTGTTGTCTATGTAAACCGTGTCGTAAGTCCCGTTATAGTTCTGGTCGACAAGGACAAAAGTAAAGTTCGTGCCGTCTCCGGTGAGGTTTGACGCGTTTCCGTAGTGCAATGTTCCGGATTTCGAAAGTTCAATCAGCTCGGAGAAATTGTTCCCGGCTTCGGCCTGCGTAGCGGTTGCGCAGGTGTTTACGGCCTTGACCTCAAAAGAGCTTATGAGATGAGATTTGAAGAAAAGCTTCTCGGAAGCGACCGAAAAGCTTGCATTTACAGACTGTCCCCCCACCCGGACAAGCACCGCATATTCTCCCGGGCCGTAGCTTGAGTTAATGGGAATGGAAACAGAAAAATAATTCATCGCACCACCCGACGAGTTTGCAGAACTTGCTGCCACAATACCGCCGGTCGAATTGTATATGCTCACGCTTGCTTCAACGACGCTTTCCGAGGAATCGGCCAAGCCGCTCAATTCCAATGTTTCGCCCTGCCCGAATTCCATGCCATTCGTGTATATCACAAGCGAATATACCGGAGACATAAACAAAAGGAAGATTGCAATCGCCAGAAGATATTTCTTTGAGTCAATGGCGGGAATACGTCCAACTCCGCACCCGCCAAAAGGCAGAACCATAATAAGATATAATATATTTAAATATATTTTTCAGGCAATTTAAATATATAATATATTTTTTCAGGCAATATCTAATAATGACCTCAAAATAGTATGCCCGCCAGAAAGAGGTTTCCCTGATTCCTCCCGATTAGGCTATCTTGTAATGTTTTTTCGGCTTTTTATCCACACCAATCTTTTTTAGCAGGACAAGCATTGCAAAAAGCAATAAAAGCAGCAAGCCCGTGACAACCATCACCCACGCCCCACGACCGTAATCTTTCTGCTCCGGAGGGTTGCATCCGAGCATTATAGGATCGCATCCGTTTGCGCATATTTCTTGGCCAAGCCATCTGTTGCCCGAGCATATCTGAAGTTCGTTGCCCAAGCATCTAAGTTCTCCTTCGGCGCATACAGCTACTGTATCTGGGGCGGCATTGCAGGCAAGTCGGTTTGAATTGCAGCCGAAATCGCACACTTCAAGAGTGACCCAGTTTCCGTTGACGCATTCCCTAAGTGCAGTCCCCATGCATCGCCTTTCTCCGGAAACACATGCCGCAATTTCTGCAGGGGCCTCGGAAATCTGCGTATGGACGCTTTGGACAGTAACGTTCGCTGTTCCGTTCCCGACGCTCTCAAGCCTAACCAAAAGGTCATAGTAGTTATCGCCCGTGATTTCAAACATCCTTTCCTCCCCAGAGGAAAGCGTTGCCTGCTGAGAGGTGCTCGACACGTTAATGGTGGCGGTATTTGCTGTGGTGCTGATAAGACCAACGTAATGGTACTCTCCGCCGACTGCGACCTTAAGCCGATAACCTGCCCGAAGAGCCTTTAAGTACCCAGAGGCAAACTGCTCATCGGTTATTGCGTAAGTCCTTGTCCAGAAACTGCTGCCTGCCGAGGCACCACTGGAGCTACTTGTTGGTCCTCCGCCGGGGCCTGAAGGCGTCACGTCCGCGGTGTATGAGGTCCTGTTGTTTGCGGCCATTATGTTTCCGGCGGTGTCGTTGCAAAGGACATAATAATAGCCGGAGCTGTCGGATGTGTAGGTAAGCGTCTTTGTATGTGTAATATTTCCGGTCGAACTAAATGCGCTCATCGCCGAGAAGTTAGTGGTGTTTATGAGGCTGTACCTGCAGGTTGCCGCCTCGTCGGTCGTGACTGTGAGTGTAACTGTAACGCTCGTCGTGCCCGAGCTTGAGGTAGATATGGCGCTTATTACCGGGGCGACCGTGTCGTTTATGGAGAACTCCTTTGCAACTTGCGTGCTCAGGTTTCCTGCGTCGGTGCAGTTTATTGTGATATTATAGTCGCTGTTTGAAAGCGCGCTAAACTGGTGAGTATAACTGCCTGAGGTCCCGGTCCATGAAATGCTGCTGTTTGACACTGTTCCGGAGTCTATTGTGCTGCCCGAGCTGCTAAGGTTGTACTGGCAGAAGCCCGACTGCGGGTTTGCCTCTCCGACCGTGAATGTGTAGTTGAAATAGCTGTTGTTAATAGTGCTGCCGTTCTCCGGCGCCGTGACGTTTATGGTGGGTGCAATGGTGTCATTTGCAAGCGCGCCTCCGGAAAGGTGAGGCACGTACAGGGTCACGTTCGCTGTGCCGTTCACGTAGCACATGTTGCTGAGGTTGACCGATGTTGCCGGGGCAACGCCGCCGGCGCACCTTCCAATCTTATATACAGTGCCTGCCGTGTCGTCCGCGATATACAAAACATCCAGGCCTGAAGCGCTCTGGTTGAAGAAAATAGTGGCGCCGTATCCGAAACTGCCTGTCGAAAGGAAATTCGAAAGGCCAGTCATAAGTATAATCGCGGAAACATTTGTACCGGCTTTTGTTTCGGTGCTGTTTGCAAGGGTGGAATTTGTGTCGACCTCAGCGGAGAAGCTTGTTACATTCCACTTGGCGTTAAGCCCGGTAAAGTTTATAATCCGGACCGTACCTGAAGCACCGGAAACATTTATGGCAAATTCCATAACCAGGGTATTGTTGAGCCACTGCGTTTCGTTAAGCTCGAGTGTGCCGTTCTCCCAAAGTGTGACATTCGTTATCTGCCCCGAAACCATTGAAGCGAGAATTTCTGACACGTTCTCCTGAGCGTTCACCCTGAAATCGTAGGTGGAGGTCATGTTGGTATTTCCTGCCTCGTCAAAAGCGTAGAAAGAAGTGTTGTGAAGGCCTGCCGGAAGGCCTGCCGCAGTGTAACTAACAGTTCCGCTGGAATTCGAGGAGTTTACAATCTGCCCGTCAATGTAGAGCCCCGTAAACGATACGTTTGCATCAACGACCGTCCAGTTGAAGGTGACGTTTCCGTCAGCGTTCGTGACTGTCGGCTCGGCGGAAAGGCTGTACACCGTGCCTCCCAAAGATGAATATGCCTGAAGGTATGCGGCAGGAATCTGAGGGGCGGTGTTGTCAGTCGTGTACTGCACGGAGGTGTTTGTGGCTGTGTTGTTTAGGATGTCGGTCGCCGCCACGTTAAGCGAAACAAGGCCGCTTCCTAAAGGTACTGCAATGGTTCCGTTCCAGATGCCGCCGCCCTGTGAGGTTAATGCCGTTCCGTTGGCCAAAACCGAATCCACATCCACCAACGCATCGGAGACGTTTACAGTAACAACCACACTCTGCCCGCTCTTTACGTAGTAGTCGGACATCGATATACTAACAAAAGCCGGGCCGGTGTTGTCCACGGTAAATGTGCTCGTTTCGGATGTGTTTGCGTTCGAGTTGCTGTCATGGCAGGTAACGTTCCAGGTGTGGTTTCCGTCCGCAAATCCCGCAACCGAGACGTTTGCAACATATCCGCTCGTTGCGGAAACATCGGTCTGGTTGACTGAGCCGTCAATAGTCAGATTGCATGTCAGGTTCGTGTCCAGAATGTCGGACGCGGTCCAGATAAAGGTTAGGTTTGTAAGCGTCGTACTTGCGCCGTCAGAAGGCGAGGACAGCAATATTGAATAAGGCGCCTCCGTGTCATTGATTGCGATGTTCATCGCAGAACTGTTCGCGCTGTTACCGCTGTTGTCGGTGGCCATCACAGTGAAGTTCACCGAAGGATAATCGGAGGACAGTGCGGTGTACTTAAAGTTGCACCAGGATGAATTTGTAGAGGCGGTCTCATTCAGGGTATTGTTTATATAAAGCGTGCAGGTAAGGTTATAATAGCCGACGCTTGCGTCGGACCAGTTGGTGGATATGCCGACTGTCTCGCCGATGCCGGCTACTGTTGCGTTTGTATTATTATATACAAGAATCGGGGCGTCGGATTCTGTAAGCGTAACCGTCATCACATCGCTGAGCGCGGAGTTATTGTAGAAGTCGGTGGCATTGACCTGAAAACCTGCCGACGGGTAGTCGCCGTCGACGGTTAAGTGCGTGAAGTTGCACCACGAGCCGGTTGTATTCAACTCATCCTCCAGTATATCATTGACGAACAGGTAACAGGTCAGATTGCTGATATCAGTCCAGTTGGTAGAAACAAGCACCGAATCCCCGACGGTTGCGGCGGAAGTGTTTGTTTCGTTGAGGTTCAGCGCCGGAGGCGTAAGGTCGGCATATATCGAGATGTCTGTCGAAGCGTTCTGAAGCAATGTTGTTGAATCGTTGTCGGTGGCATTAACCTTAACAAGATTCGAAACCGACGGGGCTGCCGTTATCGCTGTGAAGTTGAGGTAAAGTGTAAAATTTTCATAAGGGGAAAGGTCATCCCCAATACATTCCGTAATGTTGATGTTTACGTAAGAGCTCGAGCCGCCGGACTCGGTGTAATTATATACCGCGCAACTCGACTCGTTCGTGAAGTTGAGGTTGATATCAAAAACATCGGTCAGCCAAATATAAGTGAAATTGTTTGGGCCTATGTTTGAAACGTTTATCTCGAATTCGACGGTCTCCCCCAATTCATAATTGGAGCCAAGAGCCGTTTTTGTTACGCTCAGTGGAGATATCCGGTATAGCGACCTGTTTGTGGCCTGCGCGGAGTTTGATTCGCTGTCGTAGGCCACGCAGTTCCAGGTGTATGTCCCTAACAGCAGGTCTATACTCCAGTTCGACTGGTTTTCCGTTCCATTAGTTTCTGTGGTATTTTCCACAATAAGCTCGCCTGTCGAGTTCCAGACATAAAGCGTGAGATTTGCGAGACTTGAATCATCGGTGGCGTTGCATACGAAAATCACGTTCGACCCGGTTTCGTTGTAGCCGGGAGCAGGGCTTATGAGTGTCACAGTCGGCGCCGCGGCGTAAACAAGCGCGAGCAGGCAGAGCAAAAATATGGAGATTACGGCAAGTTTTTCGCGTCCGGAAGATATTCCTCTTAACCGAGCCTCCATTATATAGTAT
>JBNGEE010000004.1:8983-17064 GCA_049975565.1 Candidatus Aenigmatarchaeota archaeon | reverse complement strand
TTCGTAAGGGATGTCGAGTCGATGGTTTAAGGTTTGATTGTTGGGAACAGTAATACTATTGCGAAGCAAGAAGATTGAGCTTTGGATTAATCCTCCTTCATCACGAAGCAATGGAGGCGCTGTCCTAAAGACAAGTGTTTGCGGCCAATTTCACGAAAAAGGTTTTAATGGACCCGGTGGGATTTGAATTCGCAGAAACCCTTTTCCGGTTATATTAACTAAAACGCTCGTCCACAAAGGACGGCGGCTTCGTCGCAAGCGACGAAGCAGGTCTTCACCCCAAAACAAACACAACGGAAGCTCACGCTTTCGCCGGTTTCGCAGTAATATTTCTGCGAAGCAGGAATCTGCTTCTTTTGGGATTGAAACCTTTTCTTCGCAAGAAAAGGGCTCACCCACGGCCTCCTGCTTGCAAAGCAGGCGATCTACCACTGATCTACAGGCCCATAACTAAATATCCAAAATATAAACTCTGGCTGAACCTCTCTAAAAACAGCCTCCTGTTTCGGAGATTCGGGCAAAAATCCCAAAAATATCCTAGGCCCATAAGAGACCCGCCCAAACCTTCAAAACCCGCAAGAAACCCCCATAAACTCCCAAAATGCCCCAAAAACCCAAAACTATCCCAAAACCTGCACTTGGGCCAAAAGCGCCCTAAAAATAGCCCCTGCGAACCAATATTAAATTTCGCCGCGTAAAATATAAATGAATGTGAAAGTTAAGAAGTCGGACGGTTGCATGGATGTGGAGCTGACAGACACCTCCCCGAGCTTTGCGAACGCCCTAAGAAGGATAATGCTCAGCGAAATCCCGATTTCGGCAATCGAAGAGGTCGAGATAAAGGAGAACAACTCGGCCCTGCAGGACGAAATCCTCTCCCACAGGCTTGGAATGATTCCCGTGAAGGGCGAGGGAAAGCTGAAGTTGAGCGTGAAAGGCCCGCTTTCGGTGATGTCGGCAAACCTCAAGCCCTCTGACGGGGACGTCGAGGTCCAGAACATGGAAATCCCCTTAGTCGAACTGCTCGAAAACCAGAAAATCGACCTTGAGTGCAGGACACAGACAAACACCGGAAATGAGCACTCGAAGTGGCAGGCGGCGGTCGTGGGATACCAGTACAAGACCCCCTCAAAGGTAGGCCTGCGAATCGAGAGCTGCTCTGCACTGCCCGAGGAGGAACTTCTCAAGCGGAGCCTCGTAATACTAAAAAACCGGGCGCAGGAGTTCAGGGATTCGGTCTCCAAGTACAAGTCGATATGATTTACTTTAGTTTGGTTTGTTCTTATTTGATATGACTTAATTAATTGGCGCTTATTCTGTTAATGGGACATTCTGCGGATGCAGCAGGGCTGTTTTGTGGGTTTGATGTTGCTATTCTGCGGATTTTTGGGTGCTGGTATGTATGATTATATAATCGTTGGCGGGGGGGTTGCGGGCCTTCAGACAGCGGCGCTCCTGAAAGGCAAAAGCGTGCTTCTGCTTGAAGAGCACAAAAACCTCGGCCCCCGCAGATGCTCGGGTTTTGTCTCGTCGAGGATTTCGGGTTTTTTCGACCTTCCGGCAGGGATTGTTGAGAGGCGCGTCGAGAAGGCAATTATACGCTGCGGCGAATCTGAATTTGGGCTGGGAATCAACTCGCTTGTCATCGACAAGGAGCGGTTCGAGAGGTTTTTGCTCCTGAAAGCCGGAAAGAATGCCCAAATAAGGCATGAGATGGCAAAAAGCATCAAAAAACGTGACAATTATGTTTCTGTCGAGACCCCAAGCGGCACGTGCAACACGAGGTTTATTGTCGGCTGCGACGGGGCGAATTCGCTTGTGAGGCGGGTGTTTCTTGAAGGCTGCCCGAAGAAATTCTATTTCGGGCACTTCGCTTATTCCTCGGAGAAGCCAAACGATTTCTACGAGGTGTTTTTCGACTCGAAGTACTCCGACCTCTTCTCGTGGACTGCGCCGAGGAGAGGAAAAACGGAATACGGGCTTATCGCCGAGAGGAACATAAAGGCCTACCGCGACAGGTTTATGGCCGAAAACCCGCCAAAAAACGTTTTGGAGGAGGGATTCGGGGTGATTCCCACCGGATTAGGGCCCTGCTCGTTTGGAAGGGGAATTTTAATTGGAAACGCCGCGGGCCAGACAAAGCCGCTCACGGGCGGCGGGATAATCTACTCCCTTATCGCCGCGCAAATCGCGGCAAAGGAGCTGAGCCGTCCAAACCCGGATTTCGCCGCCTACGAGAAGAAGTGCAAAAGGGCCTTTGGTAGGGAGGTGTGGCTGCAGCTCTCCGCAAGGCGCGTTTACTCAAAGATGAGCGACCGGCGCAAGGTGTTTTTTCTCAAGAAGCTCACAAAGAGGGTTAGGGAAATTGACATGGACTTTCCCATGACCGGGCTTTTGGGGTGGAATAGGGGTCTTTCTGGGGGATTCTCGGGAATTGAAATTACCAGAAAAGCGCCGCCCCGAAATTGACCAGAAGTGCGGCAAGGACAATCAGTGAACTCGCCTTTGCCACAGCGGCATTTGTCAGCGCCTCTACCACGAGCCCTCCGTCGAGCGGCTTCATCGGGAGCATGTTGAAGACCGCAACCCCGATGCAGACGGCAATCGTAAAGCCGAGAAGCTCGAGAATGAACTGCCCGATTCCCCCGAAGCCCGCGTTTTTCGGCTCGTAGTATTTTTCGTTCATCGGCGAGATTTTCGATAGAATCCCGCCTTCGCTCATCAGGATGCCTAAATATGCTTTTCCTTCCCTTTCGTCAAGGGTCACATTATATATATTTGTGGAGGTCACGACTTCAACCATGTTCCCGGGGCTGAAATTCGAAAGCGCCATACTTACCTCTTCCCTGCTTTTGGTGGGGTAGCCCCCGATCGATTCGAGCGCCCCCGAGATATTGTTTCTTGCCGCGGGCAGGTCGCTAAGCACCACGATTTCCGCCATTTCCTTTTGCTTCGGCCAGATCTCGTCGAGCGTGAGGTAGCTTGAGTTTTGGGTCATTAATTCAAGGAATCCGTTCGATAGGTTGTTTACCTGAACGATCTCCGACGTGTTCAGCCTTTCGACGGGCAGGCTGAAGTAAACCCCAGCGGGCGCGTAGAACGCGCCGACAAATGCGTAAAGCAACCCTATAAGCAAAACCCCGACCACGATATTAGAAAAGCTCCCCGCGCAGTAGACCTGAATACGGTGCAGTCTTCTTGCCTTTTTCAGTTGCGCCTCGTCGGGCTCGACAAACGCGCCGGGAATCACGAGAAGCGCCATCATCCCGAGCGATTTTATCCTGAGTTTGTTCATGGCAAGGGCAAGCCCGTGCGAGAACTCGTGCGGGATTATAAGAATCGCTATCGCAAACACCCACAGCCATATGGGAGTCTTTACAATCCCCGAGCCGAAGGACAATTCCGAGGTCGGGTAGGGAATCACAAGCCCGAAGGCCGAGTTTCCCGAGCCCGAAAGAATGTCTACGGTGCTTGCCCCGACAAGGATTGTCCCAAGAACGAGCGTAATCATCGCGACGATTATTCCGAGGCTGAAATATGCCTTCCAAAATCCCCGGTATTTCGTGGCAAGAGAGATGATTTCCTTCCTGAACCTGCCCGTGCGGGTCATCGCAATGGGGCCGTGAATCTCAAGCTGGTGGCGCTTGAAATAGATTATCCCCGCCATCAAAAGGACAAAAGCCAGAAAGCTTGAGGTGCCGATATCCATATTTAACCAACTCTTAATTTAACTTATGGACAGGAAGGAACTCAATGACATCGTGGTCTCGTGGCTCGCATTGAGCGTCGCATTTATGTTCCTTTTTGAGGATGTCACTTTCTCGAACCTCTTCGAATTTCTTGGCGGGGTTTCGCCAGGGCATCTGGGGATATACCTCTTTATTGTCGCGGTGTCTTTTCTCTCCCACGAATTTGGGCATCGGCAGGTCGCAAGAAAATACGGATTTAAGGCAAATTACGAGATGTGGCCTCAAGGATTAGTTTTGGCGCTCGTTACGTCTCTGATTGGTTTTCTCTTTGCGGCGCCCGGAGCAGTCGTGATAAGGCAACGCGGAATAGTTAATGGAAGCCGCGAGACTTTGAAAAAGATTGGGCTTAGGATTTCGATTGCAGGAATTGCGATGAATCTTCTGCTGGGATTGTTGTTTTTATTCCTACTTGCCTTGAATCTGAATGGTAATTATCTGTTTGTGGAGGTTCTTGAACGAGCTGCACGGATAAATATTTTGCTAGCACTTTTCAACCTCCTTCCGATACCGCCCCTTGACGGCTCGAAAGTGCTCTATTACAGCAAAAAGGTCTGGGTTGCGGCCTTCTTGGTTTCCCTGCTCCTTTTGTTCCTGCTCTGAGCATAATTCGCTCCAATCTGCCAAGCCGTTTTTTGGATTTTCCCGCGCTCAAGGTTCCTTTTTTACCCCGTTTCGTTTAATCTCCGCCGCGGCGAGAAGGCCAATCGCAAGCGGAATCCAGAGCCCCGCAATTCTGTCGAAAAGTATGAAGGAGGAGGCCATTGCCGCCGAAAGCCCGGGGATACTGAGGAGAGAGAGGAGAGATATCGTTCCGCCCTCGACCAGCCCAAGCCCGCCCGGAAACCACGGAATGCCTGAGAGCAGGGTCTCTACAACCCAGATTGTTAGAACCACCCCAAGCGTCGCCCCAAACCCAAAAGCGAGAAACACGAGATAAATTCTCAGAAACTCGAGGAACCTGCAGAAAAAAGAGATGGAAAGAGTGTTTGTCCAAAGCTGCCGGTTTTTGAGGAAGGACTGCATGCTACAGTTGAAAATCTTCGAGGAGAGGCGCGGGTCCATGGATGTGAACCTAAGGATCACCCCCTTTATGAGGCGGCGAAGGGTTCTGGGGGAGAGCATTATTTTGAACAACAGAAGAGACACGAGAATTATAAGTGCGGCAAGGCCAAATCCGATATAGGCGTAGGCGGGTGGCAGCCTGTGGGTGAGTATGAGCACGAGCAGGAGAACGACAAACGTGGAGTAAAAGGAAATGGTCTCTGTCGCGATTTCGCCGATGACAAGGGCGCACGACCGGATTGAGGGGATGTTGGTTTTTGACAGGTAGTGCACTTTGAGGGGAATTCCCCCCGCCTTTACTACTGGGGTTATGAGGTTTACCGAGTTGCTCGCGATGTGGATTTTTGCGGCGTTGAGAAATCCGATTTTGTACATCTGCGAGTTCACTATGAGCCTAAGCCTGTAGGAATGAAGAAGCATTATAAGGACAGAAACCCAGATGGCAAGAAGGAAATAACCCCACTCCGCTTCGAGGATTTGGATAATAATTGATGAGACACCTACAAGGCCGAACACCGCAATTACTATTATGAGACCTGCGGCAAAGCCAATTGCCTTCTTCATAAATTTTATGCCCTGAAAATAATTTGTCCTTTGGGGCGCGGGCTAAACGAGCTTTTTCTGCGCCGCTTTGGCGGTTGCCGCCTTTTTTTCAGGGGCGGTTTCGGCTTCCTTTTTCCCGCCGGCTTTTTGGGTCACGGGGGCTTTTGCAGCTTCCTTTTTTGCAGAGGCCGGGACAATCTCGAAATCCTCTTCGATAAGTACCCCGTCTTCGGTTATATCTTCATTTTCGGTTTCTTTGGCGGCTTCCTCAGTTTCACCTGCATCCTCAGCCCTGGCTTCGTCAGCATCAGTTTCGATTTCTTCCGCCAGCTCTGATTCCTCTTCGGGCTTTGCGTCCACATCTATTTCGGTTTCCTCCGGCTCCTCTGCGGGGGTAGTTTTCGTTTCCACTTCGGCCAAATCCTCTTCCACGGCCACCTTCTTTATGGGTGCCGGGGCCTGCGGGGCTTTTGATTCCTGCGCCGAAGAACCTGCCGTTCTCTGCTCTGGAGGGTATTTTTTCCGGATTTCAAGAATCCTTAATACCTCCAGATTCGGGTTTTCGACTTTTGCGATAATCTCCGGCTGGATGTAGCGCTCCTCGTTGTACTCCCGGATTTTTCCCACAACATCCACCAAATCTCCCTTCTCGGCCTCCTCGATTAGCCTCAAATCCTGGAAAATCTTGCACCTGATTGTGTCCGTGCCGTCGTCAAGGGTAATTGTGCCGTAGTTTCCGTCCTCGGACATGAACTTGTCGATGATTGTCGCAAGAACGCGCACCCTCGAGATTTTCTCGCCGTTGACCTCGATATAGTTCGGGTTGAACCCCTCCTGCACAGTATAGTCTCCGGAATATATAATCTTGATATTAACCTTACGTGCGACTTGCCTTTCCTGCATAATATTGGAGAGTAATTAAGTAATTAGTTTAGAATCCTTTTAGACGTTCGTATGAATCCATGAGGAAAAGTGTCAGGTTTCTGGATATGAAGAATATGGAGAGCATTAACAACCCAAAAATCTTCTTTCTGTTCTTAAACTTTCCGAGTTGCTGCATTGTTCGGTAATGTTTTGAGCCGGGCTTGAACTCGTTTGGGCAGAGGAGGGAGAGATATCTGCGAACGAGCAGCCTTTGCCTGAATGTCATATCAGGAAAACCCTCTCGGACAATCACTTCCCATTTTTTTAGGAGACTTACCCTATCCTCGAAAAAGGTTGTGTTTTTGGAAAGAAAGTTTACGAGAGCAGGGTAATTGCCCTTGTAGTTATTAAAATCTATCCCGTGCTTTAGAGCCTCTTCTTCGGTTATATTGATTATTCCGTCTTCAAGGTCGTCTGCTATATCCAAATTGTCGTTTGTCATCTGCCATATATACCCTATATGCTCAAATGACCGCAAAAGCCTCTTTGAGGGGTTGTTAGAATATGAATATGCGTATTCACGAATTCCTACTCCTGCTTTCAGATAATATACTTTTCCGTAAAAATCTTTTGCGGGCAGCGTTTTCATGTGGTTTTCGGTATCCTGCAGGATGCTTTTTATCATAAGGCCGTATGAAGCCAGTATTTCGTCTATAACTTGTTTGGAAGCCCCCCTATCTTTTAATGCTTCCGTGCAGTCTTTTGTAAAATAGTATGCACACCTTTCCTCTATGCGCAGCCTCATTAGTTCCAGATAGCTAAACTCCCTCTTTTTGCAGTCTCCAAGGAAGCTGAGGCTTTTTTTGAGAAATCCTATTTTGTCTTTTTGGCTCATAGGTGATTCGTCGGCAATGTAGTCAAGCCATCTCATGTATACCAGACCCATATACAAGGCATGCCTGAGTTTGGCTTTGGTAAGAATACGTGTTAGGATTCCCAAGGGGTTGTTCTCATATTCGTCTTTGGCGTATCTTATCGCGTGTTTGTGCAAGAGTTCCTCTTTTTCTCTTATCTTTGGGTTTTTAGAAGGTAGCTTATTTTTTAATACGCCCATAATGTAAACCTCAATATCTATTTTATCTGGGAAGAGTTTTGAGTTTCAGGTTCGCGGTTATCGCAACCCCAAAAACCAGCGGAATCCAGAGCGCCACGATACGGTCGAGCATTATGAATGACGTGGCAAGGGCCGCCGGGACGCCAAGGATTGCGAGCGCCGAAATCGTGCCACCCTCGACCACACCCAGGCCTGCCGGAAGGCCCGGAAGGGCTCCGAGTACGAGTCCAATCACCCAGACAGATACTATGAAAATGGCCCCGACGTCTATTCCGAGCGCCGTGAACACAAGATATATGCGGATAAATTCCAGCAGATACGCCGAGACAGATGTCGCCACCGACAGCAGTAGCACCTGTCTGTTTCGGACAATCGAGCTTAAGCTCGAGCGAAACATTCTCGAAAAAGGCAGGGGGCTTAGTCGGGAATATCTCAAAATGACCGCGCCCGCAAGCTTTTCGAGGTTTTTTGGGGAGAGCAGCCTTTTATAAGCGAAAGGGGCGGCCGCCACGAGCGCAATGAGGGCAAGCCCTATATACCCGAACTGAACCGGAATCGCCCCATCCAAAGACAGGAAAAACAGGAGGACAAGAAACGTGGCATAGAACGCGCACAATTCGAGGACAATCTCCGCGGCCTGCACCGCGAGAGCCTTCGGGGAGGGCATGTTTTTTCTGGAAAGCAGGTATATCTTGAGCGGCACACCCCCGACTTTGAGCACGGGAGTAAAGTTGCTGACGGTGAAGCTT
>JBNGEE010000004.1:0-8973 GCA_049975565.1 Candidatus Aenigmatarchaeota archaeon | reverse complement strand
CCTCACGCTTTCCCCAAAAGCCAGGGAATATTTCTGGGATTCGACGATTTTTTTGAGCTTGAAGGACTGCAAAAGAATTATAAGCGGCGTGATAAGGATGGCCGTGGCAAGGTATGATGGGTTTGCGGTCGAGAAGGCCGACAGAATGCTTGCAAACCCTATCCTGTAGAATATGAACGCTATTATTGACAGGCCCACGACAAACCCGGCGGCGGCTCTCATAAATAGGGTTATTTTTTGAAACTTGGCTTGTAATCAGGCCGGGTTTAGGGACGATCTTTTCTTGGAAGGCTTAGGGAGTCCACCAACAACCGATTGTCAAATGGGCACTGATTATAACCAGCAATAGGCAACTGCTAAGATATAACTGAATCCCACATAGGACGGTTCATACTTGAATGTTGGCTTTATCAGGTTTAGGTAGAAGACTGCGGTTGCCAGAATATAAAAATAAAGATAAATTCCTGGTTTGAAAAAGAACAACAGGGGTAGGGGATACGCGAGAAATATTGCGGTGAGAAGCTTTTTCGAAAAAGGGAGGCCGAGCACGCAAATCGTGGTTCTCAGGCCGGACTTTTTGTCGCAGGCGTAATCGGAGATGTGGTTTCCAATCTCCCACGTCAGGGACAGGAGAAATACGGACAGCGCGAGCAGGTACGCATTTGTCGTTAAGGGAGCCGAGAAAAACACGAAAGGCATCAGGAAGATAAGCGAGCCGAAGAAAAGCCCGTGGGACAGGATGTCCCATAAAAACCTGGACTTGAGCCGGATCGGTGGAGCCGAATACAAAAAGCGATAAGGCTTATAAGAAGGAAATATATCAGAGGTTTTGGTCCGAGAAGGGCAGAAAAGATGCTTCCAAATACCACAAGGACCGCGGAGAAGCAGAGAGCATTTTTGAGGGTTATTTTTCCTCTTGCAACAAGGTTTCTCTTTTTTGGGTTAAGACGGTCTTCTTTTACGTCAAAGCACTCGTTTATCGAGAAACTGAAGCCCAGGTAGAAAAAGACCGTGCCAAAGTATAATAATATGTTTGCTGGAGACAGATTTAAAATTCCTGAACAAAGACTACCCAACAGGGAAAGTCCCAGATAACCCGTCCAATTGTTGAGCCTTAAAAGCTGCCAGTAATATTGCAAACTCATAATCTCTGTCTGGGGGAATATTTAAAGGGGGTCGAAACCATTAAATTTTTAGGGTTCAACGGGTTTTATCACAAATTATACTTTGATGTATTTCCCGTATTTGGACAGGGACGTCCTGATTCTTCCTTTGGAATTTTTTGATTCCAAAACATAAAGTTCGGAGTAATATCTAAGAGCCCCCAACAATCCGAATTTTTCCAGCCTGCGGGAAGATGTGGTGACCTTTTTTTTCCATATCCGGTTAATTTTTCCCTCTTTTGACAAGTCCTTATATATCCTTACATCTTCCAGGTCAAGATTCTTGAAGCCGCCCGTCTTAATAAATGTCCGGTTGGGCATACACATATTGAAACCAAACAGTCCAGTTTTTCCGATAATGTCGCTAAATATCCAATAATAATAGCTTATGCAATTTGCAATCCTGATGCTGGCGCTTTTGCCTGAAAAATTAAAGCAGGTAGAAACCCCGACGTACCCCTTCTCAAGATAGGGATAAACCGTTTCGAGATAGTCCTTGTCAAGAACTGTGTCCGCGTCGATGAACACAAGGTATTTTCCCTTGGCAAACTTCGCCCCATAATTCCTTCCCCACCAGATCCCTCTCTTCTTCGATACGACCACCCTGTCCGCGTATCTCTTTGCAATCTTTCCAGTATTATCCGTGCTCGCCCCGTCAGACACGATTATTTCGTACCTCTTCCTCGGGAACGTCTGGTTCAAAATGGATTTCAGGCAATCTTCGATATACTTTTCCTCGTTCAAGGCCGGGACGATGACCGAAATTTCCATAATCCTATTTCCAGAGATTAATCCTATACAGAGTATACCCCGAGTGTCCGGGCTATCTTACCGGGGAATAGGACTTGTTTTTTATCCACCCCATTTTTTTGGGATTTTTTATCTTACCGCGTCCTATAAGCTCGGTTTCTATGTAATATCTGCAGTAGCCAAAGAGGCCATAATCTTTGAGCCTCCTTGAAGATACACAGACTTTTCTTTTTTTGACAAAATGGTTTTTACCTATCTTCTTTAGTTCCATATCCATAATAACGTCCTCTGCAGGGACATTTTTGAACCCTCCTATTTCATTAAAAATTGTCTTGGGTATGCAGACATTGAAACCAATGGTACTGATCCAGTTTATTTTTGAGGCAATCCACCACCACCAGCCACCCACATTTTCATAGGCTCTTAGTTTCAGTCCCTTTCCGGATAATCTAAACCCTGTCGAAACCCCGACGTACCCCTTCTCAAGATAGGGATAAACCGTTTCGAGATAGTCCTTGTCAAGAACTGTGTCCGCGTCGATGAACACAAGGTATTTTCCCTTGGCAAACTTCGCCCCATAATTCCTTCCCCACCAGATCCCTCTCTTCTTCGATACGACCACCCTGTCCGCGTATCTCTTTGCAATCTTTCCAGTATTATCCGTGCTCGCCCCGTCAGACACGATTATTTCGTACCTCTTCCTCGGGAACGTCTGGTTCAAAATGGATTTCAGGCAATCTTCGATATACTTTTCCTCGTTCAAGGCCGGGACGATGACCGAAATTTCCATAATTAGTCTTTCGATAAGATTAACCTGAATTAAGCTTATTTTTGGGTTTTATTATGGGAGAGAGGCCCCGACTATGAGAATCGGAATCTTTACGGACACTTATTTCCCGCAGATAAACGGGGTGACATACACTATCGACCTCTGGAAAAAAAAGCTTGAGGAGAGGGGCCACGAGGTCCTGCTGTTCTACCCCTCAAGCGATTACATCCCGAAAAAGAACGAGTTTCCGATGAGGTCATTCAATTTCCGTTTCTACGAGGGCTACCGGGTCGCGCTCCCTTCCTGGGTGATTCGAAACGCAAAGGACCTGGATATGGTTCATATACACGGCATGTTTTCCCCGGCTGTCGCCGGGGTGTACGTCGCGCGGCGCCTCAAAATCCCGAGGATGCAGACCTTCCACACTCCCGGGGATGAGTATGTGGGCTATGTGACAAAAAGGCGTATGATAAAAAAGAGCCTGACAAAAATCTACAACTTCTGGGAGAAAAAGCTTTTGAACTCGTTTGAGATAGTCACCTGCCCGTCGGACGTCATAAAAAAGCGGCTCACAGAAAAGGGGATAAAAAATATTACTGTCCTCGCAAACGGCATAGACACCGACTTTTTCAGCCCGGTCGACAGGGAAGAATTTCGGAAAAAGTACTGTGTCGAGTCCGAAAAGCTAATCGGCTTTTGCGGGAGGATTTGCTACGAAAAAAGGCTTGAAGACCTAATTGGAATTGCGGACAGGTTTGACGGCCAGATTATTATAATTGGAAACGGCCCGGCCGAAAAGCACTACCGACGCCTCGCCCGGCGAAAAAAGAACGTCCAGTTTCTCGGCTTTTTGAGCAAGAGCGACCAGCGCGCGTTCTACTCGGCGCTCGACATTTTCGTTTTCCCCTCTGTCGCGGAAACGCAGGGGCTAGTCGCCCTCGAGGCAATGGCATGCGGCACGCCTGTCGTCGGCGCAAACGAGATGGCGCTAAAGGAAACGATAAAAGACGGAAACACAGGCTACCTCTACGATAGCGCAAATCTCGACGACCTCGAGCGAAAAATCTTTCTTGCCTATAAGAACAGAAAGAGGCTTTCCAAAAAGTGTATCAGCTATGCGAGAAGCCACTCGGTCGACCGTACGGTAGACAAGCTTTTGAGCCTATACTCAAGGCAGATAAGCGAATTCAATAAAAAGGAAAAAAAGAAATCATCTCTTCTTCTTGCGGGTCAAAAACTCCAGCATCTCTTCCGGGAACGGAAGGATAATCGTTGAGTTCTTCTCGCTCGCAATTTCCGAGAGGGTCTGGTAGAATCTTAGCTTTAGTGATGCCGGTGACTTGTCAATTATCTGCCCTGCCTTAAGGAGTTTTTGCGCGGCCTGTCCTTCCGCTTCAGCCAGAATTATTCGGGCTCTTCTGTCCCTTTCGGCTTCTGCCTGGTGGGCCATCGCGCGCTTCATGTTCTCGGGAAGGTTGATATCTGTGATTTTCACGTCGGTCACATCGATTCCCCAGGGGTCGGTCTCCTTGTCGACAAGGTCCCTGATTTTCTGGCCGATTTCCTCCCTTTTGGCAAGTATTTCGTCAAGGTCGCTTTTGCCGCACATATCCCTGAGGGCTGACTGGGCCAGTTGGGAGATTGCATATTTATATTTCTCGACTTCAAGAACCGCCTTTTCAGCGGCGAGCACTTTGAAGAATACAACCCCGTTTACCCTTGTGGGCACATTGTCCGCGGTCATTACCTCCTGCGCCGGAATGTCTGTAGTGATAACCCTTATGTCTATTTTTTCGATGCGCTCGATTATCGGGATTATCCAGCGAAATCCGGGCTCAAGCGTTCCCACGTATTTACCGAGCCGGAACTTCACGCCTCTCTCGTACTGGTTTATGATCCTTATTCCCACGAGGAAAACCACGAGCAGGAAGAGGACCAATATTGTTGTTCCAAACATAATTATAGGAAATACTAATACATACGCCTTTAGCTGACAGCCGGACGCTCGAAGAAATTTGTCGGATTTTCATAGGTCTTTTTGTATGCCGCCCCGCTCTCAAGCTTTTTTATGTCTCTTTGATAAATCGTATCTTTGAGTTTTTTGCCGGATTGGTTTTCCCACTCTTTTGAGGACATGCTGAATTTTTTCTGCACCTTGTCGCGGTAAATTTCAGGCAGGACGTTGAACGTGCAGAAGGGGACGATCCTTTTGTCGGGCAATGCGTAATGTATGCAACATCTTTGGACTCTCTCAACGTCATAGTTATACAGGTCCATGAAATGCATCATGCCGATAAAGAGGCTTTTGTTCGACAACTGGGCAAGGGCTTTGCGGTTATGCGTAATTAAGATGTTTCTTAGCAGCCCGACAAAGTTGAGCCCCCTTGGCTCTTTTTTGTCATCGACAAACCGCCTCAGGTTTGCAAGGAATTTCACGGATACTATGCGCTTTCTTGCGCCGGCCTCAAGCTCGTCGCTTTTTTCATCGATGTATTCCATGAAGCCTTCCACGTCAACGAATCTTGTGATGGGGACAATCCGGCTTCCGTCAGTAAATACGTAACTTGCCGCCCCACAGGCAAAGTGCGGGGATAGCAGGTATTGGGGCTTTCCTGTCAGGGCTTCAACGAATCTGGACAGCGGTACCACGGAAGGGATCGTGTAAAAATCATCCTCACTTATTGCTCCGTTTGTCTGACCTTCGAGCTTTTGGATGACCTCGGGAATTGTTATCCTTTGCTCCTCTCTTTTTGCTCTGGGCATTCGGCCCACTAATGAGACTGGTTGGAAATTAACTCCGCGGATTATGTCCTGATTGTTGAGTGCAAAGTTGACAATGGCTCCAAGTTCGTGGTCGTTCTCCCCTTTGATTACCGTTGGGACAAGGACTGTTCCGATAATTGTCTTCCTCAGGTTTTCGAAGATATAAGGGATTTCCCAATGGTTTTTCGGGTTTGTCTTTTTTGATACGCCGTCAAAGCTTAGGTACAAAGTGTTGCACCCGGCGGACTTTATTTTTTTTATGAACTCCGGGTCGTTTTGCAGTTTGTACGTCCCCTAGGTATTTAGCTGAATCTGGCTGAAACCCGCATCTTTGCAGGCCTTTATGATTTCTGGCAGGTCGTCTCTCAGTTCGGGGTTGCCGCCGGTCAGCTGGATTGCAACAGGCGCGACCGGCTTTTCGGCCCTTGCAGTTTTTAACATTTCCTTTATTTTCTCAAGTGACGGCTCGTATATTTTGTATCCCTCTTTCGCGTAATAGAAGCAATACCAGCATTTAAGGTCGCAACGGTTTGTTACGGCGAGATTTAGAAGGGCGGTGTGTGACTTGTGGTTTGAACAAAGTCCGCAATCAAAAGGGCAGTTCCCTGTCGATTTCGTGTTTGGATTTGAAACGCCCGAATCGGTATGCCCGTATTTTCGGAACCGTTCGTACATTTTGATATCCGAGAAATAGACCTCCGTTGTTTTGCCGTGCTCCTTGCAGGTTTTTTCAATCAGGACTTTTCCGCTCTTTTCAAAAACCCTTGCCGGAATTTTTTTGAGGCAGGTTGGACAGAGAGAATAAGTTTGCTGGGGGAGCGCTTTTTTGTAGGTTTCAGAAAAGGTCTCCAAATTCTTTGGCATAACTTATAGCTGGAGTATATAAAAAATATTTCTTCGTCGTTCGGTGGGACAATTGAGTGATGACTTATTATCGGACTGCTCGGAAATGCCTTTTGTTTTATGGCGGGTTATAGAAGATAACCCGTTGCGTTTTCAAGCATTCCGATGCCAGAACCCAAATCCTTGAGATGGATTTTTTCGTCGCCCGATTCGAGATACAATTCCTTAACTTCAGAAAGATATTCAAGGTATCTGAATTTGCCCCTTGCCTGCAATTGGAAGGGCTCCTCGGAGTAGGTTTTTGCGACTACAAGGCATTTATTGGTGGAGTGTACTGTCCAAAGGGGACTTTCTGGGCAAAATTCCGTGATTTTGACGTTGTTGAAACGACAGGTTTCGTTGGTTTTGGAGTTGTAGAAATACAGCGAAGACAGGAAATCATAATTTATCCCAAGTTCTCCCAAGCGTAGCCTGAAGAAACTGAGAAACGAGCCGTTACTGAATACGATTCTTCCCCATTTCCAGGGAATGAATGGACCGATTCCGATTACCTTTTGTAGTAGCACTTTTCCTTCTATTGGTTCTCCCAGTAGGGAGCCTTTGAAATCCAGAAACAGATTCAAAAGTTGGTAACCAAACACGCCTTTGAAATATTCGCTGAATTCATAAGGTTTGTGAGCGCCTTCGGGCTCGTATAGTTCCAAGTCGCACAGGGTTTTGCCTTCTTTGATGATTTTGATGCCATAGTTTGGAAATTTCCCCTGGAACAAAAATTCTGTCGATTTGGAGGTTAATCTGAGATTATTTTCTCCAAGGACCACTTTTGCTGAGGAGTTTATTATGGGCTTTTTGCCTTTTTTATAAGCCCACACAACCGCGGCGTTCGTCTCCTTGTTTTTTGGGTCTGGCGGGATGTGGCTGTCGTTGACAGTCACTTTTCCCTGAGACCGCCCGAATGTCGCAACGAGCTGGTCTTTCGAATTTTTTTTTGTTGATGTGAAAAGCATCCACCAGTATTCTTTTCCAAACAGAGGCAGGTCTTCTGACGAGAACATCCACTCATCAATCGCCTTTGCCTTCTTATTCCTTAAAAATAGCTTCTTTGTCTGATTGAAATTCCGGCTCAGCTTTTCGATTCGCTTGTCAAATAGCTCTTTTTGGTTCTTTGTATCAAGCCTTATTATTCTTGCGATGTCCCTGGAAGATATCGAAGCAGGCATAATAAGATGTCTATTTGTTAAAGTGATTTTTGCTTTAGTGATTTTAGGAGTTCGTTAAATGGCTTTTTTGTCTTGATTCCCGTGCCGAGGAAGTGGGTCTTTACGCCATTGAGTTCCTTAATCAGGGTTTCGGTTTTCTTTATCGCGCATTTGTTCCTTTTGCATATCCAGTGCACATCGTAGAAAAGAGGATAGCCCTGCTCTTCTGAGACCATCCGGATAAACCTCGTGTAGTCGGGTATAAACTTTCCTTTACTGTCAAGCTCCTTTGCCTTCTGCCACCAGTATTTCAGCATTTCGCCGCACATGGCTTTCGAGGCGAAGTCGCCGGTGTAAATTGGCCCAATCAGGTTTGTCTTATTTTTGCAATGCCTGCATTTCTCGATTATCCCGTACTCTCTCCACCCGCACTTTTGGCAGTAGCTCACATACTCAAAGCCGTTTAGGAGATTGTCGGCCCTTCCCGCCCCGCGCCGAACCTGCCCAACGACACGGAAGTAATGGCGGCGGCAGTATGAGAACGCCGGGGTAAAAGCGATTTCGTACTCCGCGAATTTCCTTATCGCGGCGGTTATTAATATCCTCAGTCCAAGCTCCTTTGAGAAATCGCAGCGAAGGCTCCTGACACCGTATTTCCTGAGGCTCGCGTCCGGGGACGTGCCGAAAAGCGCGGCGGTGTCGGTTGCAGTCAGCGCGACGGCCCCCCCGTTTCTGATGGAGCGGGCGGCCGATTCGAGAAAATAAACCGGCGAGCCGAATGGGTCGATGTCGATGAAGTCAAACATCTCTTCGCCAAGAATCTTGTAGAGGTTCTTGTTCTCGACCCTGACTTTTGCGGTTCCGAGCGCCTTTCTGTTCGCCCTCAGGTTTTTTTTGATAAGCCGGACCGCGTCAGGGCTTAGCTCGTTTAGGACAACTTCGGACTCGGGCAAAACCGAGGCGTATCTAAGGCCCCGCACCCCGCTCGCGGACATTCCGTCAAGCACCTTTCTTGGCTGGAGGGCCTGGATAATGAACTCGGAGAGGCTTCGGTCAAAGCACATTTCCGGGTTGTAGAACGCCCCCATCTTTTTTGTCGGAATGTCCTCTATCGACTCGTATATTTTGAGCTTTCCTTCCCCGATTTTCTGGAGTACCATAACAAAAGGGCAAATCTTCTAAATCCTATTCCCCCTCCCCGAACAAAAAAACCTCCTCGATTTTCGCCCCAAAGACTTTCGCGATGGAATGAGCCAATTTGAGGGAGGGGTTGTATTTCCCCCTCTCCAAAAACAAAATCGTTTCGCGGCGCACCCCGACCTTTTCTGCCAGGTCCTCCTGGGTAAGGCCATCTTTCGCTCTCAGCTCCTTAATCCGTGTTTTCATCCTCTGCCGCCTCTACACCACATCGCCCTTCCGAAAATAATATCTCTTCGCGATTATCGAGGTTGCGGCCATGAAGAACATGAGGATGCCAAGAACAGCG
>JBNGEE010000003.1:2343-21223 GCA_049975565.1 Candidatus Aenigmatarchaeota archaeon | reverse complement strand
CGCGGCAACTGCCCCGTGCCCCGCCGCGACGATTATCTACTTTTCGGGGATGTTTGTCACATCCCCTGCGGCGAAAAGACCGGGAACACACGTCTCGCACTTTTCGTCTACAATGATTTCGTCCTGCGAGTTTTTTTCAAGCCCGGTCAGGGATATGACCGGAACCTGCACGGGCTCCGAGCCGATTTCGATGAATACCCCGTCGACGTCTACGTCTATAGCCATGTCCTCGACGTTTCCCCGGACGACGGTTATGGTTTTGACGAAGTTGTCTCCCGAGATTTTCCTCACGCGGGTGCTTACCAGCATCTCCACCTTTTTTGATTTTTCAGCCTTATCGAGCATTATGGCGTCGGCCCCGAATTTTTCGTCCCTGTTAATCAGATAGACTTTTTTTGCGATGTTCATGAGCTGAAGCACGGCGTCAAGCGCCGAGTTGCCCCCGCCGATTACCGCAACCGTCTTGTTCTTATAAAGAGGCGCATCGCAGGTCGCGCAGTAGCTTACCCCCCAGTGCCGAAACTCCATTTCGCCCGGTACATTCAGCATTTTTGGCCGCCTTCCAGTTGATATAATCACAGTTTTACCTTCATAAATTTTGCTTTTGGTTTTCACAATAAATGTCTTTTCCCTTCTTTCTACGCTTTCCACGAATGTGCCCTCTTTGAGGTCGAGGTCGAAGGACTTGACATGCTCGCTGAATTTTTTGCCAGCTCCGGACCGGTTATGAACTGGTAGCCTGTGTAGTTGTCTATGCCGCTGCTCCACGCGGCCTGCCCCCCGATGTTTTCGGTGAGAACAAGCGTTTTCATCTTCTTTCTTGCGGCATAAATCGCGGCCGATATCCCTGCAGGCCCTGCCCCGACGATAATTGTGTCATATTCCATAATTGTTAATGGCTGCCTTATATTGGGGCTTTTTTGTGTGTCGCCGGCCGCAAATCTCTGCCAAATTACCCTAAAAGGATAATCTGCGGCATATGCCGAACATTTAGGAATCCTACTATATTTTTAAGAAGTAGTAAGATAATGTATTTAACTCGCGAGGAAGAGCAGGTCCTGAAAGGTTCCGAGGGCCCTGTAGCCGCAAAGTGCATGCGGCTTTTGGCAAAGCTTGGCGATATCTACGGGGCGGACAGGATGATTGATGTTTCCTCCTGCCAGGCCGCCGGGGTCTCATACAAGTCAATCGGCGAGCCCGGGCTGAACTTTCTAAAAGGGTTTGCGAGGGAAGGAGCAATTGTGAAGGTCCCGACTTTCCTGAACCCTGCGGGAATGGACCTCGAATGCTGGGAGGAAATCCCCGTGAGCCGGGAGTTTGCGGTGAAACAAAAGGAGATTATCGAGGCTTTCAGCAGGATGGGAACAGTTCCGACATGCTCGTGCACACCCTACCTTTTCGGAAACCTGCCGCGGTTCGGCGAGCATCTTGCATGGAGCGAAAGCTCGGCGGTCTCGTTTGCAAATTCCGTAATAGGCGCAAGGACAAACAGGGAAGGCGGATTTTCGGCCCTTGCCTCGGCGATAACCGGTAAGGCCCCGGACTACGGGCTTCACAGAAGCGAGAACCGCGTGCCGCAAATCAGGGTTGATGTTTCGGCCGCCCTCAAAGATTCCGCCGACTTCGGGGCGATGGGGTACTTCGCCGGATTGGTGGTGAAAAACAGAATTCCGTTTTTCACGGGAATTACTACCGCTGGCACGGACGGGCTCAAAAGCCTCGGCGCGGCAATGGCGGCGTCAGGAGCGGTCGCGCTCTACCACATGGAGAGTATAACCCCTGAGGCTTGCCTCTATGACCCTTCCGCGATTGCCGAAACCATCGAGTTCAATAAGGCAAATCTTGAGGAAAGCTACAGAGCGTTAAGCAACTGCAACGAGCCAGACCTGATTGTAATCGGCTGCCCTCACGCGTCGATTTCGGAGATACAATTGCTTGCGCAAAAGTTGAGGGGAAAAATCCTCAAAAAGGAGTTCTGGGTCTGCACGTCGAAAGCTATGAAAGCCTGGTCTGACAGGATGGGCTACACAAATGACCTCGAGGCTGCGGGGGCAAGGATTCTTTGCGACACATGCATGGTGGTCTCGCCACTTGAGGAGACGAAGTTCGGGTGCATCGGGACAAACTCCGGGAAGGCCGCCAAGTACATTCCGGGGTTCTGCAAAAAGAAGGTTTATTTCGGAAATACGGATATGCTTATTGAAAAGGCACTATGAAAGAGATTAAGGCGAGGGGGGTCTCAGACGGAACCGGGAGAGGCGAGGCAATTGTTTTTGCCGAGCCGTTCGGCTTTTACGGGAACGTCGACCCGAAAACAGGGATAATCCTCGAGAGGGGAAACCCCTTCGAGGGCGAGTCTGTGAAGGGGAAGGTTCTCTTTTTCCCTTACGGCAAGGGCTCGACCGTCGGCTCTTATGTTCTTTACGCCTTAAAGGAAAATGATGCCGCCCCCGCCGCAATTATAAACCTCGAGACGGAGACCATCGTCGCTTCAGGCGCAATACTTGCAGGCATCCCATGTGTCGACAAACCCGAGGAAGACCTGACGGGTATCATAAAATCCGGAGATATGGTGGAGGTGGACGGCACAAAAGGCCTGATACGCAGGGTCTCCGGGACATCTCCCAAAGCACACGCGGTCGGCAGTTCTAAAGACCATGCCAAAAAACGCCTTCCGTATTTTCTGGAGGTAGTGGACATTGTCGAGGAGGAAAAGCCGGTGAAGCTTCTGAGAAAATATGTGCGGCTCAATGGGGATATACCGAGCGCGTCAGAAGAGGAGCTCGCAGAGCAGGTAATCGAACTTCTGCTTGGGGAATACGGGCCCAGGAAAGTCAGGCTGAAGTCAGATGATGGAGAATATGTCGATGTCGAAGTTTCCCGCACCCAAAAAAGCCCGCGAGAAATATAGGTTTGCTTTTACGGGAAATTAGATTACCTCTTTTCCGACAAATTCCCTTAGGACTTTTGGGACAACTATTGTCCCGTCCGCCTGCTGGTTGTTCTCGAGAATGCATGAAAGCGTCCTCTCGGTCGCGATTGCGGTGCAGTTGAGTGTGTGGAGCAACTGCTTTTCGCCGCCGAATTTTCCCATCCTGATGTTGAGCTTTCTTGCCTGGTAGTCCGTGCAGTTCGAGCAGGACACAAGCTCCCTGAAAGTCTTTTGCGCGGGGAACCACGCCTCGAGGTCGTACTTTTTGGCGGCGTTGTCGTTCATGTCGCCGCTTGCTATGTTCACGATCCTGTACGGAAGCTCGAGCGCCTTGTAGATTTCTTCTGCGCACGCGATCAGTTCTTCGTGGAACTTCCAGGAGTCCTCGGGCTTGCACAAAATGAACTGCTCGACCTTGTCGAACTGGTGAATCCTGAAAATTCCTTTCGTGTCCTTACCGTGGCTTCCGGCCTCTTTCCTGAAGCACGAGGAGTACCCGGCGTACTTTAGCGGAAGCGCGCCTTCGTCAATAACCTCCCCTGCGTGGAATGACGCAAGGGTCTGCTCGGAGGTTGCAATCATGTACGAGTCTTCGCCCTCGAGCTTGTAGAGGGTCTGCTCGAAGTCGGAGAGTTCTGCCGCCCCCTTCATGAATTCCCCCTTGAGAAAATAAGGGGTCCACATGGGGGTGAAACCCCTTTTGATAAGAATGTCAAGCCCAAGCTTTATGAGGCCGAGGTTTATCATGGCAAGGTCGCCTTTGAGGAAATATGTCCGCGCCCCCGAAATCCTTGAAGCCCTTTCAAGCTCGGCGAACCTTTCGACGAGATCCGCATGGCCTTTTGGCCCGAAGTCGAAAGTTCTTGGGCTCCCGACAGTCCTTACGGTGACGTTTCCCTCGTCAGTCGGGGCATCGGGCACGGACTCGTGGAGGATGTTTCCGACCCGGTACCTGTATTCGTCCCTTACCCTCAGAAGGGATTTGATTTCCTTGTCCAGTTGCGCCATCTTTTCGTCCGTCGCGCCCGCTTCTTTCATAAGCCCGTCCGCGTTTTTTCCCTGCTTTTTGAATAGACCAACCTCTTTTGAAATTCTGTTTTTTTCGCACCGGAATCCTTCGAGGGCCTTTAGCTTTTCCCTCCACAGGCTGTCGAGTTCGATTACCTTGTCCACGACCGAAGGGTCCTTGAATCTCCGCTTTTCGCTCTCTCGGATTATTTCCGGGTTTTCCCTGAAAAGCTTAATATCAAGCATAATAAGGTATAATTTAATTTAAGTGCTTTTTCGCTATTGGAGGCACCAGGGATAATTTCCGGTATGGCCGTTGAAATCTAATTATTTGCGGAATATTTTTCCCTCAGGTATCTCTTTAACTGGTTTATGTCTTTTTCCGCGTGGATGTTGAAGAGCGGCTGCTCCGAGATGTAGCCGAACATCCCTCCGTCCTTGATGATTTTGGGGTAAACATCGTCCTGAAGGCACCACTTTACGACGCCTTTTGGGATATATGTGAAGACTCTCTTGTCGCATACGGCGGCAAAAGCGGAGGCGAGCTTCCGGCTCTGCGCATTTCCCTCGATGTGCTGCACGATCTGGCTTCCAAGCATCGCGACATTGCCAAGCTTCTTTTCGTCCCCGTTCGGGGTTGCGACAAGCGTTATAACGCCTTTGAATAACCTGCTGTTTATCTCGTGCTTTCGGATGAGGTCCGAGAAATCCACGTCATAATACTGGTCGATGGGCAGGATAAGGAATTCCTGGTTTAGTTTGTCCTTTACTAATTCGAGGGTCTTTGCGTTTCCAAGCACCGTCTTTTCCTCGATGTATATGATTTCCGCCGTCCCTATGCGGTCCCCGATGTGCCCGAAGCACGCGTCAATCACTTCCCTTTGCGCCACCACATAGATTTTGCCAAAAGAGGAAAGCTTTTCGAAAAGGAGGTCCAAAAGGGTTTTCTCACCATGGATTGGTATTAGGAATTTGAACTGCCCGTTTAATTTCAGCCTTTCAGGGTCGCCCCCGCCAAGCACCACCGCCGTTTCCGATTCGGAGAGGAATTTCTTTATGCAGGTTTCTATGAACTCCGAGCGGGAGCCGAAGTTGATGTTATCTATCAGCTTGTCGGCTCTTTTGATAAGCGCCGAGTCCACGGTAAGGGATATTCTGGCTTTCATAAGGATATCTATGCGTTTAAACTTTATATAGTAATATGTGGTATTACTAATAGGGTATATAGTAACACTTTTCTACGCCTGAAAGCTCAAATATCCGAATTAGGCCTAAACACCAGAAATTATTTCCATAAGCCCTCTTTTGATGAAAAGAAGATGTAATATAATAGAAATTATGGCAGAAGGCTTATCGGACAGGCTTCGGGGGGTGGTGGGAAAGATTTCCTCGATGGTGACACTCTCCGACGCCGAGATGGAGGGAATAATAAAGGACCTGCAGAGAGCGCTCATACAGGCCGACGTTGATGTGGATATAGTCTTTGATCTCTCCGAGAGCATACGAAAGCAGGCAAAAAAGAAGCCTGATGCGGGGGTCTCGAAGAGGGAATACATTACAAAGCTAATCTATGAAGAGCTTGTGGATATACTTGGCGAGGGCTCCGGCGGAAAGGGGGGCCCCGACCTGAGGCTTGAGCCGCACAGGATTATGCTTCTCGGTCTTTTCGGCTCAGGAAAGACAACGACCGTCGGAAAGCTCGCCTACTTCTACAAGTCAAAGGGCCTGAAGGTGGTCGTTGTCGGCTGCGACTTCTCGCGCCCCGCCGCCTTCGAGCAGCTAAAGCAGGTCGCGGATAAGATTCACGTGCCTGTTGTCGACGGCATGGACCCGAAGGCCGCGGCAAAGGAGCTTGGAAAATACAGGGATTACGTCGTGATTGTGGATACCGCGGGTAGAGACGCACTTGATGACACGCTCTTAAAAGAGATTGAGTCGCTTGACAAGACCTTTTCTCCGGACGAAAAGTATCTTGTTATTCCCGCTGAGCTTGGCCAGGAATCGAGGCGCCAGGCCGAGGAGTTCAAAAAGGCGCTCAGCGTCACGGGGATAATTATCACCCGCATGGACTCGACAGCGAAGGGCGGAGCGACTCTTGCCGCATGCAGGGTTGCGGGCGCGAAGGTGAAGTTTCTCACAGTGGGCGAAAAGCCCACAGACCTCGAGCCGTACATTCCCGAGAGGTTTGTCTCGCGCCTGCTTGGCTTTGGCGACCTGCAGACGCTTCTTGAGAAGTTCAAAGGCCAGGAGGAAGAGGCCGAAAAACTGGCTAAGGGGGAACTCGACTTAAACATGTTCTACTCGCAGCTGGCCGAGGTCCAGAAACAGGGCTCGATGAAAAAGCTGCTTGACATAATTCCGGGGTTCGGCTTGATGAAGATCCCGACTGAAGCCCTTGACGTCGGCGAGGAGAAGATGAATAAGTGGAAGTATATAATTGATTCGATGACTCCTGAGGAGAGGGGACGTCCAGAAATTATAAAAAGCTCGAGGGTTGAGCGGATAGCGAATGGCAGCGGCACGAGCGTGCAGACAGTTAACGAGCTTTTGTCAAGCTTCAAGAAGATGAAGAAGATGATGAAAATGATGAACCCCTCGAAGCTCCAGAAGTTCAGGGGTATGGGGGACTTGGGGAAGATGTTCGGGCGATAGGTTATAAATTGCCAAAAGGATTCTGATTATGGACTGGGCGAAGTTTGAGCGGGGCGTTTTTCTGGTGAATGTGCAGGGCATAGTATACGACCCGAAAGCCAGAAAAATCATTATCGGGCGCAGGGTTAACGACCCCTATATAAAGGAACTGTCGTGGTCCTTTCCGGGAGGCAGGCCGGCATACGAGGAGAACATTGAGGAATACCTGAGGTTCGAAGTCAGGAAAAAGACCGGCCTCGAGGTGGAAGTGGTTAAGACTGTCTTTGCAAAGACATATCCCGAAAAGAGGGAGTTTCTCTCGATTTATTACCTTTGTAATGTCAGGGGTGGAAAGGAAAAGGCGGGCGAGAAGTTCGCCGAGATTATATGGGTAAAGCCCTCGGACGTCATGAAATACTTCACGACTTCGCTTCACCCAAAGCTCTTGGATTATTTAAGAAGCCTCGACTAAAAAAAGGCTTAATAGCATATTTTTAGTGAAGTTATGGCGAATAGTTGCAGGATAGACCTGTTTGTTTACACGAATGACAAGGGGCTGGTATTTTACCTCATAGGGGGCTCGACCCTTTCGCACAAGGATTCGGTGAGGGTTGCGGGAAGCGCAAACCTGATTTATCGGGGAAGTGTCGGCCACACGACCGCGGGAATGCCCGAAATCGCAAAATTCACGCTGAAGCTCGACGAAAGCCCGGACATCCCCGAGATCTCAGCGTGGCTTTGCGAGAAGCTTCAGGGGCGCACCGAAAAGCTCCTGATAGGCGGTAAGCCGGTTCTGCTCAACAGGGACACAATAGCGCAGGTCATAGGAAAGCACGCGAGGGTTCACGAGGCATAAAACGGTCAGCCAATATATATACTTCGGCCGAAGTAATATACGAAACTTTTTTTGGATTAAACCTTTTTTAACCAAATAAGCCGATAAAAAGGTTTACAGGCATAATGATTGGAGCATCTATTTGTCGCCTGGGATTTAGTGAAGGTGAACTGAATACCTCGCTAAAGCTTGGTACTTACATCCCCTTTCTATCAAACTCATCTTCTATGAGCTCCCAATATAGTCTCTTTTTCAGATCGGCTTCGTGCTTAGATGCTTTCAGCGCTTATCCGAGATGGCGTAGCTACCCGGCGGTGCAATCACAACCGGTACACCAGTGGCCACGGAAGCTTGTTCCTTTCGTACTATAGCTTCCTTTCTGTCAGACTACAACACTCCTAGCAGATATAGACCGAACTGGCTCACGCCGTTCTTAACTCAGCTAACGTGCCCTTTTAAGCAGTAAACCCCTGCACCCTTGGGTGCTTATGCACACCCAGGAGAGGACGAGCCAACAACGGAGTAGCAACGCGTCCCGTCGATTTATCCGCGGAAAATGATGAAATCTAAAGATTTCTTTTCCGATTAAACGCTTTTCTTTTCGAAAGAAAAGGGCTCATATGGACTCTTGGGGACCACGGCTCCATTATCCCTGGGGTAGCTTTTCTGACGTTACAGGCTGCCACTAAAGCAAAGCTGCATATCGCTAACCCATGCTTTCGCACTTGGATTCCTTGCTTTGCAGAATCCAATCAAGCCAGCTTTTACGTTTACACTCTTCCCGAGATTTCTGACCTCGGTGAGCTGACCTTTGGGCACCCCTGATGAATTGTTAGGGGTGTGGCGCCCCACCCAAACTACCCGCCAACTGGTGTCCCCCCTGAGGGGTAAGCGGTGGGTTTCCTGAAAGATAGTGTTACACTTGCGCCGAAGCTCCTATCTACTCTATGCAACAGAAAAACCACTACAACAGCAGGTTGTAGTAAAGCTCCACAGGGACTACTCTTCCCACTAGGAGTACCTGGCCTATACACCAGGAAGAGAGTTCGCTAGGTTCCTGTCTGGGACAGCGAAAACCACGTTGGACCTTCATGCAGGCCGACGATTAATCGGCAAGGGATTACGCTACCTTAAGACGGTCAGGGTTACCGCCGCCGTTTACGGGGGCTTGGCCGGGTTTTGCCCGGTTTAACACACCCGCACTGGGCAGGTTTCACCGACTATACAAACCCTTTCGGGCTAGCAGTCGGATATGTTTTTATTAAACAGTCGGGTTTTCCTTGTCACTGAGACCTGCTCTTCCCTAAAGAGAACAGGCATGGCTTATACCGAAGATACGCCACTAGATTTCTGAATTCCCTAGACAGGATTATCCTATCACACCTTCGCCTACTCAGCGTGGGTACCAGTATACCGGACCTTTGCGTCAATTTACTTTTCGTAAACGCTTCCTTAAACCGCGTAGCGGTTTGAGGCGCCGTTCGTCAGAACGAGCGTTGCGCACAACACACAAAAAGGTCTTTCGGTTCTGGGTACTATCGTCAAGACACTCCGCACCTGTTTTCAGTGGATCCAAGACTCGGCCAAACCTCCAAAGGGAGGCCCATAACACTTTCTCTTCCTTCTCCTCATTACGAGACTCCAGAAGTTTATGTGGTTGGCTTGCGCTGACCTATCTCGAACCTGCAGGTGGGATAATTCTTAACGGTGCCGGAATATTAACCGGCTTTCCTTCGAAGACGTATTTTAACGGTCAACTTAGGACATAGACTTACCCCCATCTGAACGTCATTGATGGGGAACCCTTACCCACTTGTGGCGATGATGGCTCTCGCATCACTTCGTTGCTACTTACGGTAAGATTCTCGTTCAAGCAGGGTCCACGCTTCCTCAAAGAAACGCTTCTGCCCCTGCAAGACGCCCCCCTACCCCTGTTAAGATAACTTAACAGGCTAACATATCGGTAGACTACTTAACCCCGTCCATTTTCAATGCATCAGTCCTAGGAAGGTGAGCTATTACGCACTCTTTAAAGGGTGGCTGCTTCTAAGCCTACCTACCCTCTGTTTTAGGAAGGATACATGTTACTTGCACTTAGTCGTCATTTAGGGACCTTAATGCTAGTTAGGGTTGTTTCCCCTTAGGTCACCGAGCTTTCCCCGGCAAACCCCACTCCCATTTCGTACCGATCGACGCTTTCGAGTTTGACCGGGTGGCGAAGGATTTCTCCCCCTACCATCCGATCAGTAGCTATACACATCGAACTTAAGAAATGAGGCTGAACTGCGGCTCATTTCGGGGGGAACCAGCTATTGCCCAACACGATTGGCATTTCACCCCTAGCCCCGAATCATCCAAGCGGGTAGCACCCCAGCACTGGTTCGGTCCTCCATGCAGCTTTCGCTACACTTCAACCTGTTCCGGGCTAGATCGTTAGGCTTCGGGTAATGGGCCGCTGACTGGACGCACTTTCGCACTCGCTTTCGCTACGGCTTCCCCTTACAAAGAAGGGTTAACCTTGCCAACGACCAATACTCCTTACCCCGTTCTTCAAAACGGATATTATAATGCTTAGTTTCAGGTTCTTTTCACACCCTGTTACGGGTTCTTTTCAGCTTTCCCTCACGGTACTAGTTCACTATCGGTCTTGATTTATATTTAGAGTTGGGAGTTAGTGTCTCCCATATTCTTGCTGGATATCCAACCAACTTTACTCCGGAACATTCCCATTCACCCTATGCAGATTCTCCTACGGGGCTGTCACCCTCTATGGCGCCGCTTTCCAGCGGCTTTGAATCTCTGCTTCGGGCGTAAGGAAGTCCAAACCCCACATTTTCCGTGCCTTGCGGCACGGAATTCGGTTTGCTCTGTTTCCCTTTGGGTCGCCCCTACTAAGGAAATCACTGTTGTTTTCTTCTCCTGCGGGTACTAAGATGTTTCAATTCCCCGCGTTCCCGCCCCCGGTGGGGGCAATTCGGAAATCCCCGGTTCTTAGGCTGCATGCGCCTCGCCGGGGCTTATCGCAGCTTGCCACGTCCTTCATCAGGTATCAAGCCAAGCCATCCTCTAAGCAGATTAGCAACAAATAGATGTTACTCCTCATTATGCCTGTTTTGCTCATTGAGCGGGCATTAAGCTTACACTCTTGCAGGATACTCTAGGTTTATTAGAGAACCCATTTAATTACAATGCCTAAAATTAATAAATGCTTGGCGGAATGGGCATAAAGTGCCCTTTAAGTAGCTTTAATGGAGCCTAATATCCGGAATATTGGAATACACCCACCAATGGACTAAAACACCAAAAACCACACCAAAAGCCCTAGAACCGCCGAAATCCCTGTAGCGGCGAGGTTTGTGCCCTCGTTTGACAATTTTCCCCTCAATTGGAATCGCGCACCAAGATATGAATCGATGTTGCAGCCAAGAAACCCGATGACAGACGCTATCACGAAGAATTTTATCGCAAATGCCTGCGGGCTCATGAAAATGGCCGGCGCGGCGGTAACCAACGAGCCCAGAGCGGCCGCCGAGGTTCCAAGCCCCGAAATTCCCCCGTCTACTCCGGTCTTTACTTCCTCCCAGGTCGTAATCAGGCGCGGCTTTTTGCCGCTCAATTGCCCGATTTCGGATGCCACAGTATCCGAGCAGGCGCAGGCGGCAGAGCAGAGGAACGCAAGGTAGAAATAAGGCTGGTGGTCTATCAGGTAGAGGGCCGAGAAGAGAACCGAGGGGGCGAGATTGCTTGCAATGTTCTTGATTTTGCGCCCCTTTTTGTGGAAAATCTGCTTCCAGCGGCTTTTCTGCTTTGTGGCAAAGCTCGTGGCAAGGTAGAGCAGAAGAAGGGAGGAGAACCAGTAGAGCGGAAAGAGGAATATGAAATAGAATCCGAGAATTCCTGTGAAAAAGGATGCCTTTCTGTCTGTGAGCCTCTTTTGGTAGCCTATCCAGACAATCGCGGCGCAGGCAAGAAAGAACGCCAGCCGAATGGTTTCGACCTCGATTGTTGAAGGCACCATTATCATATCCATATTTGTAATTTATAATAGGCGCCCAAGGAGGAAGCAGATGATGAGGGCGCTCAGGAATAACGGGGCGAGCTTGTCATATTCGCACTCTACGGGTTTGAGATATTCCGTCGGCCGGATTTCGGACCAGAGCGGCTTTTTGTTGAGGATGTTATTGAGCTTTGAGAGCTTTTCGGAGTAGGTGTAGTAAATCAGCGCGGCGGAAGGGTTGTCTTTTTCAAGGGTCCGTGCGTACTCGAAATAGCTCTGGCCTATCACGGAATTTGTCTGGTCGAGGGACACGAGCGCCGCCTTTCTGTGCAGGTCCAGGTTGTAGTCGAGGTCTTCGCTCCCCGAAATCTCGGATGAAATCTCCGCGTTCGCCTCGCCCTTGAGCGCCTGGACGATTGCCGCGTAATAGTCGCCCTTCTTTCGGCTTTCTTCAGCCTGCTCGATGTATTTTTCAGCTTCCGCCGAGAAGGAGTTTGGGGATATCATCGTGGTGTAGGTCAGGGTCGAATAGGCCCCGGAAATGAGTTCGCCCGAGAGTGCATTAAGATTCTCCGGTGTTGCCTCGATGTATGACGGAAAGCTGTCCGAGTGCTCGTTCCACAGGACCGCGGTGTATAGCCTCTCCTCAGCCAGCGACCCGTAGTATATGCTTTTTTCATAGTCGGCAGAATAATAGTTCTTCCACGCAATCTCGAGGTTTTCCGCGAATTCGGAGTACCTTTCTTCGACTATTGAGTAAAGCTCGATGTTTGAGGTTGATATGTTTCTTTCATGGCCTTCGATTGACTTGAGGTAATCGTTTGCGAATGATTTCTTGTCGGTTGAAGTAAGAAGCCGCGCGAGCATTATCCCGTTTTTGTAGGTTATCGAGTCCGAGAAAGCGAGGGATGCGGCCGAGTAGTAGTCCTCTTTTTCGAACGCGGCGTTAGGCTCATCGAGGGGCGAGTTGCACATGTCGAGAATTTCCTGCTGGCGAGAATAGTCGAGCCTTGAGTTTTTCGCCTCGAGAAGGCACGCCTCTTGCAGTTGCTCTGCGTGGGCAATAAGCTCCTTCCCGAAAACCTTCATGATCTTCTGGTAGCTTTCTGTCCTTTTGAATTCCGGCTCCAAGTCGATTATCCGGTAATTCGTGAAATGTTCGAAGGCTTCCTTTATGTTCCTGACCTCGTGCACCGTCAGGTTCCAGTTCTCGGCCGCGTATTCGGTGATATATATCGGCTCGCTTGCCCTGCCTGTCTTTACCTCGTTCTGGCCGTAGGGTATAAGAAAGGTGTTTCCTTTTTCGCCTGAGGTCCGGGCTTTTTCAAGTATGCCCGCGACCGACCCTATCGAGCCGTCCGGGTTTATCGTTCCTGTGATGAGCACGTTGTTGTTGATGTTGAGGTCGAGGAGCGAGGCAAGAGTCGCGACAGCCATCGCCGCACCCCCCGAAGGCCCGCCGACGATTCGAGCATCAGACCGTATTGTGTAGAAGAAATCGTAGTTCGAGCAGTCCCTGTAGAGGATGCCGCAGGAAACCTCCTTTGCGATTCTTGCGGACGCCTGTGTGTCTATTTTTGCAAGAGGCCATGTGTCCACATAGACGTGCCCCGAGCCCGGCCGGACATTGACTGTGAGCGTCGCCATTACGCCTTCCTGCCCGTAGTCCGTTTCCTGAACGGCAGGCAGATATATCGTGGTTTCCTTGACCGCGAGGGCGGGCGAAATCAGGAATAGGATTATAAATACTGAAAGAAAGTGCTTTGCTTCCATAATTGTAGAGGGAATTTAATAGTTCTTTGGTTTGAAAAAACCAAAAATGAAAACGGGTGCGCCCGAGCCGTGCCCGGGTCGACCGTCGTACCAGTCGGGAGCGCCGCACTGTTCGGTTGCGGGGAAGCAACTTTTTTCGCCGCGCTTCCATCAAGCCTTGCGTGTTACTTCTTTTTCTTCACAGGTTTCTTCATTGTGGGCGTCTTGGCTGCTGGTTTCTTTGCCTTCTTAGCTGCAGGCATTTAAAATTACCTATATATATTAGGCAAATATCCTATATATTTTAATATGTCGCCGGATACATAATGCCGATTGTTGCGCACTTATTTTTTTAAGTCGGATAGATCTATGGGCCCGTAGCTCAGTCCCTATCCCTTTCTTTCCCGAAAGAACAGCCATTTTCCAGAGAAAATGGTGCACCGTTTTGCCCTGCAAAACGATTGAGGTCTGAGGTTCACCCCAAAGAAAGGGAGATTCCTCCCGGCTAATTTGGTTAGGAAAATAGGGTAGGGGAGCAATCTGGCAGAGCACCTGGCTCTTAACCAGGGCGTCGAGGGTTCGAAGTCAGCCCTTTTCTTGCGAAGAAAAGGTCTAACAACCCCAAAAGAAGCAGATTCGTGCTTCGCACAAATAAAATCGAGAATCCCTCCGGGCTCATGTTAGCTTCAAGGCTTTTCGTGATTCAGTTCTTGTGGTTAATATAGAGATATAAATTATGAAGGGCGAGATTACGACAAGCCAGATATTCTGGATAATAGTCTTTCTGATAACGCTCGTGGTATTCATCGGGGCGGCGATGTGGCTGAAAGGGTACGGGGTGAATGTGATTCATATGCTTCCCGGCTTTCTTCCCGGCCTGTCATTTGCCGGAGGAAGCGCTGGGAAAAATTTGGCTGAGCGGTGGCGGGCAAAGGGGCTTTCTGTAACGATGAACACAATATGGCTTCTGATGCTTTTGCTTTTGATAATAATGGTCCTTGCGGTTTTCAGGACCATCGGCCTGATTTGAATATGAAAGGCGACGCGGGAATTCCCGAGATGTCTGCGGACACATTGATATTCCTGATAGTGTTCGTTTTGTTCGTCATTATCGCCATCAAGATTCTTGGTATACTATGAGGGGAGACCTTTACATGAGCCTCAGCATCGTATTCACCCTGATTCTTCTTGCGGTCATAGTATACCTTGTTACGGTGTCCATGGACTCGGAGGAGGATATTGGAGGGTATATGGGCCTGCCCGAAGGCGTCTGGATGTCTGTGGAGTCTCTTGAGTCCTCCTCTTTTGCCCCGCCGCCTGTCATATGGTTTGGAGGCAGTCTTGAAAAGTCCGGCGCGGTCTTGGCTGATTTCTCGAATATAGCGTTCGGACCCGACCCCGCGGAGTTTGTTTTTATCGGGGATAAGAGTATAGTGCAGGGAGGGGAGTCCGAGCCCTTTTATGGCATCGATATCAGGACCAAAGGCTTTCCCACGGTCGCCATGTATCCTTTGCTGACCGATAAATTTGAAGGCGACCCTTTGGTTGCGGGTACGGGTTCTTATGGCGGGGGGAGTTATTATCTCCTTGACCCTTCCAAGAGCTTTGGAAAAATAAAGCTATCGCTGGTCGTAGACGCAAAAAAGATTGCGCCCGAGTCTGGAGAACCGATAGAAGAGATATGGTTTATGTTTTGCTGGGACTCTGGCGGTGAGGAAATGTGCTATGCCGGGCCGAACGATTTTAAGATGTCGGAAGAATTTTTGGAGGCGCACAAGGACGGAGTTTCCCTTGGGGCTCTTATTGGAGAAAGTGTTTGCAAAGAGGCAATACCCGGCTTGTCAGAATACTGGTGCACTTTCGAGTTTGAGGTCGCCGAAAAGTGCTGCCCTGGAATGGCCAGGATTTCGCCAAAAATTCTGGTCGGGCCTGATGGGAAACGAAAAGAGGAGATCAATATAGCGCCGATAACTTTTTTTATAGTGTACTACTTCGACTATATTGAGGACAGGGACTTTCTTTTCGATAGCTTTTCTGGCGTTCGGAACAGCTTTTCGGTTGGGGAAGGCGAAAGCAGAATAAACCCCGTCAGTGGCATAAGCATTTACCCCTGCAGGGCAAATGTTCCGGGCGAGTCCGCCCTCAGAAGGGCGGACATAAAAGACTCGTCCGGCAATTTGATTGATTGGGGCACTTGCATAGACAGCACCACAGGGAGCGCTGAGAGCACGGCGACCGAAGACAAAAAAGACAGCAAGGGCTATTTCAAGCTCGAGTCGGGCTGGCGATGCAAAAAAACCCCTGGTGGGGGTTTTTACATTTACAACCCCTATGCATATTGCGCCCTCGAAGGAGACGCCCTCCCAAAAAAGCCCAAGCCGGTTTACATAGAATCTATAATCCCTTCCGGCGATTACGTCAAGAAGAGGTGGTGGATACTGCCCGATTACCGGAGAGAAGAATATGCCTGGCTCTTTGCAAAGAACGCTATAGACGCTCTTCAGGGGGATGCGGATTGGGAGAATTTTGGAATTCCCGAGGGTGGGGGAGTAAGTTTGGGCACGCCAGGCATCGGGGGATTTGATATGTATGTCCCGACCGGCATCCAGCCCGGCGAAGTTGAAGTGGCCAGGGATGAAAAACGGCCGGTGCTGCTTCCCGAATCATGGACAATAAAAGAATGTGACGGGGAATGCTCTGCCCTATGCACCAAATACAGGTATGAGCGACAGACAATGCTTGGAGGCTCGGCTTTGGGGGAGACAGGATACGTCTGCGATTATGAATGGGTCAAGGCGGGGAACAAGAACTCCGCCTGCGGGAACGGCTATTCCGGCTGCAAGGTCATATTGAAAAATAAGGGCGCGGAAGTTACCGTTGAATGCCAATGCTAGCAGAACCAAATAATTAAACCGATAAAGATTATGGACCTTGAAGCCCTGCCGAGGTTTTTGCTGATACTCCTGACTCTCGTGCTGATTTTCATAGTTTTCGCGAAGGTGCTAAATTACGACATTGTTTCGAACCTCGCCTCGATGATTATGTCGCTTTCGAAGGGCATTTTTTCGGGGGTAGCGTTCTAAAGCATGAGAGGCATTTCGACCAACCTGCTCATGATGGCGGTCGCCGCGTCGATACTGATAGTCATAGGGATTCTCTTTTTCAACGAGACGAGAAGAGTGTCGGAGGGCACGACGCTTTTCGAGCGGATGGACGAGAGAACGGACATCATAGTTTCCGACATGGTGCCCGTCGGATGTTTCATTCCGCCGGACAGCGACGAAGAGTTTTATGAACAGCTAAAGGCCGACGAAGAATTAAAGGAGGCCTGCCTGAGATACGACGAAGGCTGGAGCCTGCCCTCCGATGACTCGAATTTTTTGAAGTGGGACGATATCGAGCCTTCGCTTGCCGGGGGAATAAAGCTTGATGGCTACTGTATGGAAAGCGCATGGGATACCTGCCTTGGGCTTACTGAGGAACTTGAATATGCGGCCAAAGATGAGTGTGAAATAGCGGATGAGGCGATAAGGGCCGCGCGCAGGAGCATCGACTTCGGCCACAGCGAGGAGGCGGGATTTGGGAAGGGCATAGAGAAGAAAAGCTACGAATGGAGCGGCACCACACCCTCGGTGTTTGTTATGAACCCGCGTGCCCCTGCGAGGCTCTCGCTTTATGCCGGAGTAAAGGTAAAAGGCAGCAAGACCGTCGAAAAGATAACGGCCGCGCTTTATAGCGGCACTTACTCCGAGGAGAACTGCATCTCGAATGTTGTCGGCTTGGGCAGCTGCTACTCAAATAAGAACTTCGGGTGCTTTGGCACAAAAAGCGCTTCAGAGTGCGGGTGCTCCGAGGACTTGAGGTATTACGACGAGGAGCCTCTTGAGCTTTGCAAAAATCTTGCGGAGGAAAATTCCGAAATGCAGGCCGGCTGCGATTACGGCTCGCAGATTCTTACCCTGAAAAACTGCCTTCTGGACGAAAAAGATAATTGCTACGATATATGTACTGTTCCCGACTGCGAGGGCAGCTTCAAATCAGAAAAGGATTTCAGGGAGCCCTGCGAAAAGTTCATGGGCGACCAGAAGAGCGGCTGCGGGAAGTTCTTTGATTTCGAAAAAGCGGTCTTTCGAATTGAGCCGCCAAACTACACGATTGTAAAACTGGGGGAAGTGGTTATCGATAGACTTCTGGAGGGTTCTGCTTACAGAGGCATGGCTTACGCTTCGGCAAACCTTACGGTCAGGGTAAAAAGCCCCGGAAAAAGCTGCTATGACCCCGAGATTTACCCGGAGTACCAGTTCTGCTGCGAGGAATTGTGCAGAAAGGAGGGCGATGCGGGAGACAAGCCCGACTGCCTTTTGGATACGACCGTGCCCTGCAGCGCAAGCGACGATCTCAGCAGAGTCGGCGAGCCTGACGGGCCAAAATGCATAAAGCCGGGTACAGGCGCTTATGTATGCTCAATCGAGGCAAGCCTCGAGGACGATGACAGGTATGTGCTGTGCAGGAATTTCTGCCAGTCGCCCGACGGGTACTACGGCGACGCCGAAAAGATAGAGGAATGCGCGTGGGGATGCCGGGCGGCCGAGGATATGGAGGAGAAATACGGTCACATAGAGGGAATAAATAAGGTGGATTTGGTATTCATTGTGGACAGCTCTTCGAGTATGGAAGACGAGCGGAGAGAACTCGATGCCATCATGGAAAATCTTAGGGTAGCCGTTATGGAAGAAAACTTAGACCTTGAAATGAGCCGCTATGATTTGGGTGGATATTCTTTAAGAGGCAATCGGCTTCCTTGCAGGAATACAATCTCGTACGGAGCCATATGCACAGAACCGCGTGGCAGTTCCTTTGTGGATCTCGAAAACTGGGGGCCGGGAGCGCAATGGGTCATCGATAACAGGCCCTGGAGGGATGGTGCATTAAAATTATTGTTTGTCGTGGCAGATGAGGGCCCTGTTGGTGGCGGGTCCGAATCGGCTGGAGAATGTGATACTGGGAGCTGCGACCCCAAAGAGCCGGAAACCTGCCCGGACATGTCCTCAGAGTACAACCCTGACCGTAATGATTGTTTATATTACAACTCCAGGAAAAACTGCGAGTCTGTAAGCACTGCCGCCCAAATGGCAAAAGCCGAAGATATTATAATTTACGGCCTGTGGGGGGACGACTCTGGAGTCGACGACCTGCCCTCAGCCCTTAAGGATATGTTCAGGGCAATTTCAGAGCCAACAGGCGGCGGCGCATATTACTTCACCGATGAAGAAGAAGTGACAGAACTCATAAAAGACAAGATAATCCTCTCCCGTGGCGACGAATTCAACCGCGGCTACGACAAGTACAAAGCCCTCTCCGAAAACGTCGCCCCGCTTGACGACCCTTATATATACAAGGAGGCGTATGAGCAGGTCTACTCAAACCTGATTTACATCGTGGACTGGAACGAAGGCAGTACAAGTTGCATGTCTGGATGGTGCTATCCTGCAGGCGGAAGCGACTGGACAAAAATGAAAGGGACAGAAACAACACCCAACCCCGCCGACCCCGAAAACCCCTCTACCGAAACTTATGGAAAACCTATCAAAGCAAACTTCATTGACAAGATAAGAAACATCTATGAAGATGGGTGAGCAGTACCGCTCTTTCCGGTTTTACCCACCAAATAAGCTAATCTAATAACTCAGAATAATATTATGAAGGGGCAGGAAGACCACCGGCT
>JBNGEE010000003.1:0-2333 GCA_049975565.1 Candidatus Aenigmatarchaeota archaeon | reverse complement strand
TTTTCGGTGTAATAATCGCCGTGGTCTTGCTTCTTTTCGCGGTGGAGATTTACGGGGAGGGAATCGGGCTTGCGGAGGCTATACGGTCAAACCTCGAAGTGTATCTTCCGATTTTTTCATAAGGCCGGAATTTCTTCGCTCACTTGTTGGTGTAGTAGAGGTAGACGACCGCGTTCTCGAGCCTGAAGTCCTGCGCCGAAACGAACTCTATCTCGTTTTTTTCGGGGTGGACATCGAGCCTATTGAGGGGTACGGTCGTGTGCCCGTAGCAATTCTCCTTGCTGAAGATGTCGTAGCCGTTTACAAATACCCTCAAGTCTGCGGGGTAAATCGAGTCAAATCTGAGTTCGCCGCGGTAATATGTCTGGTAGACGTAGTGCGGGACGTCGAACTCCTTTATCGGGATTTCCTTTGTCAGGTAAGACACATCAAGGCTTAAGCCAGACATCTGGTAGACCGAAGGCGCCCACACCTTCCAGCCCGACGAGCTTGTGCTGACCTCGAGCATGTTTTTTTCTTTCAGGTCGCTACGCTCGGCTTTGTGGCTTCCCATTAAAGGCTTTTCGTAGAGAAGCGTGCGGTTGTTAATAAGGATTGTGAGATACCCGTAGTTGTTCGTGTCGTCGATGTTGAAACTCAGCGAGGCTTCCTCGAGGCCGTCAAAAATGTCCTTTTCAAGCGTTACCTCCCGCTCGTATTTTGTCGAGCCGAAGAAAGCGCCGTTCTGCACCTTGATGTTGTCGGCAAGAACCTCCGAGGACTTGATGGTCTTTTCGCTTGAGATTATGTCGCCGAGAGGGATTTCCTTCCATGTCAGGTCGTTTTCGCTGAAGTCGCCGCCCTTTCCATAGCCATCGAGCCCGTACTGGACATTCACCTCCGCCCCCCCGAAAAACATGAACAGGAGAAATATTATGAAAATCCCCGCGAAGAGGAAGGCGTAGAACTCGTCCATAAACTACCTTCAAAGAAAGTATATTAATTAGCACCATTACGGTTTGAATATATACTGTTGCTTAACATGGAGCTGTATAAAGTCTGCGATCATCAGATTTAAAGATAATTTTCTTCTATAGCTCATTCCTTTATCTACTTTGCCTCTTCTATGATAGAAGGAATGAAGGTCTTCTTCAGATTCATCAAACATACAATCCTCCATGAAATGGCCTATAAGGTATGAAATTCTTAAGATATCCAATTCGTCATATTGTGTTCTTAGAATAGAACCTTTTCTTCGATTGAAGCCCAGGGATAATATAAACGTTTCATATTCTTTTGCTAAACTCAACGTTCTCTTTAAAGGAATGTTTTTGCCATTATAGGCATCTAAATCTCCCAATACAATCTGGACCGGAATGCCTGTTTTTTGCAAGGATATTGCTCTTAAAATTTGAGAGAGCGTTCCTATATGGGGTTCTCCAGAAAGTCCGAATCCTGTACTTATAATTACTTTTCTTCCTTTTTTCAGATCTCTTACAAAACTATTTCCGTCATGATGGCACAACCACATTCTTTGAAGATCGTCTTTTCTTAATTTCCCTAACGAAAAATTAATTTTTTCAAATTCCAGCGGGTTATAACCAAACTCATTCATGAGGGAATTATAATATTTTTGATCAAAAACGATCTTTTTATAAAGCATAATAAAAAAGTAATATCAATTCTTACTTTTTGAACACTTCGAACATATCTTCATGTTTCTCATGATATTTCCTAATAGGCTCAAAAATTTGTATTAAGTAGGCCGCAGTGGCATTTTTTAAATCAAGAGGGTGTATATTGCCTGCCAGGTATTCTTTCTCAAACTCATTATAATTTGAAAAACCGATATCTCCACCATATTTCCCTCTACGTTCAATTAGAACCTTGTTAAATCTGGGGAATATCAAGTATTTAACATATTCCAGGATGGGATTTACTTCAGTTTCTCCAGTCGGACAATAGGCCGATAGTATTTTACTATATATCTCTTCTGGAGTTGCATGGAATTCCAACCGACCCTCATATTTAGATGCCGACATTTTTTCTTTTCCATTTAAACTTAACCCTAAAGGTGTAAAGACCAAAACAGGCTTTTTAAATCCTAATTTTAGCAGAAGTTCTCTTCCCAACATGTAAACATGTCTCTGGTCTATTCCTCCATATGCAATATCTGCATCAAGCGCCCAAAAATCCAGATTTTGCATCAAAGGATACACCAACTCAGATACCTTGGGATCGGTCATCCTGCAAACCTCAGATGCCGCTCTTGTGGCTCTCGTTACAGTTACTAAAGGCATTATTTTATCTAAATACCCCATCCTTTAGGGTGGGGATAAAAGCTGTTGAGAGAG
>JBNGEE010000002.1:18496-21805 GCA_049975565.1 Candidatus Aenigmatarchaeota archaeon | reverse complement strand
GGATTATATCCCCCGCATTCACGCAGTTAGTGTCGCAGGTCAGGGTGGCGGCCGCGCTATCGTAAGAGCAGTTGCCAAGGGTCAATAAATCTATAACCATCCCGCCGCAATCAGTATCGCAGCTACTGGCAGTTTCTGTGTCGTCGCAAACGCCGTCTCCGCAATAACAGTCGGTCGGGCAGTTTTGCGTGTTCTCGCCGTAAAATTGGTAATCGCATATGCCGTCGCCGCAGTTTTCGAGCGTCACGTCCGAGGCTCCGCCGCACCATCCCCTGTTAGCGAAATTGCTCAAAAGCCAGTTATCCTCAGGAGCCAAACTTGAAACGTAGGTCTTGGAGCCCCTCTTATCTTCTCTATAACAGGTGCCGCTGCTTGCCAATTCCGTAATTTTGTAAATCTCCCTCAGTTCCTGGCTCGCCCTTCCCTTGTCTTTATATTTCTTCTCGTAGGTCTGGCACAGGTACTGGCGGCAGCCGTCTATATCCATCGCCGGGCAGTCTGTAACAAGGAAGCAGTAAACCCGGTCCTCGCAGAAATCCCACACACCCCCTCTGTCCCTGACAAGTCGGCCTTCTTTCTTGTCCCCGTCCCAGTCGACAGTGCTGAACTCGTCCTTGAAAGTAGCGGTGCAGTACTTCAGGTAGTTTTCCGAGTCGCAGTACCCGTTGCAGGAATCCACATACTTTCTCGCGAAGTCTCCCCTCGCCATCTCCTCAACTCCGCCGCCGCCGATTGTCCGCATAACAAGCGCGATAATAACGCCTGCAACGACAAGAAGTATAATCAATCCGACGACCATCTCTAGGCTTGCCTGTCCTTTCTTTTCAGAAACTGACATAATCATATAGGCTTAAGTATTTATATATTTGGTCGGGCATCGAAAAGGAGGTTATCCAGATTATCGCTTCATTCGGGCTTAACCAAACCGCCAACAGGACATATTAGGGAAATATTCTATTATTATCATGACCCTCTCCTCCGAGTTTTGCCCTGCGTAAAATGTTCGGCAAAAAAAATAAGCCCGAAAACCCAAAAGAAAAAGAGGAGCTTCCAAAAATCCCCGAATCCGATGCCTATAAGAGGTACAAGGCGGACGAGGCTTACTACGAGCTTGGCAAATTCGAGAAGCTCTGCAAATTCGCGCACAAGTTCATACCCCTGAAAGCCCCGGGGCCGGTGAAAAAGATGCTTTCTGATCCCCTCTACATGTCGGGCATGCAGGCAACGGAGGACGAGGTCTGGGCAGGAACCCTTCTGGTCTTTCTCCTCGGGTCGATATTGTCCATCCCCCTTATACTTTCCCTTGGGATGCCTTCAGGAATTTTCGCGCTCTCTATACCGCTTTTCCTTGCCTATAACATTCTCATCTACCCCCCCTTCTACGCCGACGTCGTGCGAATCAAGGCGGGAAACGAGACCGTGGACATTATCCTCTACATGGTAATTTACCTTTCGCTAAACCCCGTCTTTGAGAAGGCTCTCGAGTTCGCAGCCATAAACTGCCACGGCCCGCTCGGCGGCGACCTCAAGAAAATAATGTGGGATACGGAAATCGGGAAGTTCACGACAATCAGGGAGGCGGTCGGGGTCTACAGCAAGAAGTGGAGCATCTGGAACAACGAGTTCGTCGAGGCGCTCATAACCTTGCAGATGGTCGCGACCCAGCCGACAATGGAAAGGAGAAGGCTGATTCTCGACGAGGCTCTCAACCGGACTCTCAAGACCACATTCGACAAGATGGAGCAGTACTCGAAGGACATGAAAGTCCCTTCGATGATGATTCTCACGTTCGGCATCCTCATGCCTCTCATGGGCCTCATAATGTTTCCGATGGTCAGCATCTTCCTGGCACAGGGTAGCGGACAGGTCTTTCTTATCGCAATAGGCTATAATATTATTTTGCCTTCGATGCTTCTCTGGTATCTCTACCGATTAATCTCAAGAAGGCCGTCCGCGTTCTCGCACTCCGAAAAGACCGGCGGGGTACAACCCAAAAAGTACTTCGAGATAAAAAAGCCCCCGATGAAATTGCCGATAAAATGGATTGCCGTCCTGATTTTTCTCATAGTCTCCCTGCCCGGCCTTCTGCACTACACAGAGCTCTGGGGCACCTACAATGTCCTTCATGATGACGAGAGGTTCTCGGAGGAGCAGCAGGGGGAGCTGTGGAAGGACTACTGCGAAAAGAGCTACGACTCCGAAAAGATACTTCTGGCGGTCTTTGAGGGGATGTTCCTCATATGGGGGATTGCCGCGGCAATAATCTTTTACGGATATATGAGCAGCGCGGAACCGTACAGGCTTGAGAAATTCATAAGGAAGACCGAGGATGACTTCGAGGTCGGGCTTTTCGAGCTTCAGGTGGCCCTCGCGCAAAACATCCCCGTAGAGCTCGCGATACCGAACGTTCTCGACAAGTACGAGAGGATGAACAAGAAATCAAGCCCTATGTACGTCTTTTTCAGCAAGATTTACAACAGGATATCCCAGCTCTCGCTCACGTTCCGCCAGGCGCTCTACGACGAGCAGACCGGGGTGCTCAAGGACTTCCCTTCCCCCCTGATTGCGAACATCATGAATATCATCGCAAGCGCGTTTTCAAAAGGGCCGATAATCATATCGAACGCCGCCAAAGACATCATAAACTGCCTGAGAAAAACAAGCGAAATCGAGCACATGATAGGAAACCTCCTCGAAAGCGTAATCTCGAACATCAAGACTCAGGCAGGGTTCATCGCGCCGCTCATCGGCGCCATAATCGCGGCGATGTCGGTCATCATAGTGACGGTGCTTCAGAAAATCTCGGTGATGATAGAGGGCCTCTCAAAAAGCTTCGGGCAGGACATAGGAAGCTCGATTTCTGACTCGATGTCGATGATTCAGATAAAGGACGTGATGCCACCGACAGTCCTCGAGCTTATAATCGGTCTCTACATCCTCGAGTCGGTTGTCATAATGTGCGTGTTTCTGACAGGAATCGAGAGAGGCTTTGACAGCGTGTACCGTAATTACCTCATCGCGACCACTCTTGCGAAAGCCATGGCAATATATTCTGTGGTCTTTTTCATAATGACGATTGCGGGCGGGACCATAGTGAATTTGATAGCAATATGATGATGGCCGGGGCAAACTTCAGCAGGACAATAAAGACGGGCGGGTACAGGATATCTCCAAGGCGCGGCGGAAAGCTCAAAGGAACTGAGGAATCGATGTCGCAGATTGTTTTTTTCATAGGGGCGGTCGCTGCGGCCTTCTTCCTTATCTTCATCGCCATGCAGTATCTGCCGGGAAACTTCGGGGAGGGGGAAG
>JBNGEE010000002.1:0-18486 GCA_049975565.1 Candidatus Aenigmatarchaeota archaeon | reverse complement strand
GGCATACACACGAGAGGCCGATGTAATGTCCCTGATAGAAAAAGCCGCGGAAAAATGCTGGAAGGACAATTCGGGCTCATCCAAAAGCTCTGTATGCGAAAAGCTCACAGTCAACCTTACAGAAGGGCTGAGCAAAGCCGCAATCGAGAACCGTCTTAAATATTCCAATGTGCCGCAGGAGTCTCTGGTGGCGGAGGACATTTCAGGATTTTCGCAGGTCGTAGTCTCTTACAGGCAGGGCAAGATATATATCGGAAACAGATAATTATGCGGGCGCGAAAGGGGATGGAATTCAACATCGTCGTGGGTCTTATCATAGCCCTCGTCGCTGTGGGGCTTTTTCTGGCGCTAATGGGCGGCGGTCTCAGGAAATCGATGAGTTCCATTTACTGCAACACGATAATCGGCCTGACAGTTGACGAAAGCGACCCAACATATCCCGAGATGTGCAAAGGCAGCGTGCAGCTTGCCTCAAGGATGATGGAGAACACCGAAAAAAAGCTCGCCTCCCGGGAACTCCTCTCCTACATTATCGCCTGCTGGCAGAAATCGGACTCGCTCGAGATTAAGGAAGAATATGTCTGCTATGAGCTTGGGCTTCCGCAGGTAATGGAAACCGTAACCGAGGCGGATGTCTCGGAGATTCTTGTCAAGGAGGACAGGTGCAGGTCAATCGAGAACTCGGACTACGGGTGCGGTGTGCTCGACCAGATTTTATGGGAAGTCGAAGGCGGGGCGATATCGGGGCAGAGGATCATATTTATCGAATATGTCCCTAATCCCGAAGCCGTAAGGGTGGTAGGATGAAAGGAGACCTGTCAATCGAATATGTGGGCAAGTGGGTTGTTCTCATCATCGTTCTTGCAGTCTGCCTGCTTCTTCTCAAAAGCTTCTCTGACTCCTCTGAAGGGTACCTGAAAGACATCTCGGAGGAGGAATACAACACAAGCAGCGTAACTTCCGAATCGTTTTCGCAGTCCCAGATGGAGCTTTATGTCCGGTCCTGCTGGCTCAGGGCGCAGGAGTCAAATGAAAAGGACCGCCTCTGCTATATCCTCGAAGGAAACATGGACGGCATCGACGCACAAACCCTTGAAGAAGAATTTGAAGAGTACGGCCTCGACGCCTCGGGGTTTGACAGAAAAAAAGCGGTCGCGACAATCGAATACAGTCACATCTTCCGGAAAATCGTGCTCAAAAACTGAAGTTGATTGTCTTCAGGCGGGGCACTCCAAAAGCACAGTCAGTACTTCCCCGGACTTGACAACGCACAGAGACACGGCGTCCCTGTACTCGAAATTTTCGACTTCATGGGGAATCTCAATCATATATGCCCTTTCCCTCCGCGACACGGTAAGAAAGCCGTTCTCGGCCCTTATGTCGCAAAGGTCGAACTCGATTTCGAACTGCCCCTCAAACGGCTCGTAGTAAAGCCTGTCCAGAAAAATTGCAATCCTCTCGGCATCGCCCTTCACGTCCTCATACTCAGCCTTTTTCGCCTCGCCGCCCATGAACTGCGCCGCAACCACAAGGAGGATGACCCCTGCGACAAGCGCTCCGCCCGCAATCACAAACTCGTTCATCTCCATGTTCAGGAAAGAGCAACATCCACTTTATCGGACTCCTTTGTGAGCACGAGGCTGTAGGCATAAGTTTTTTGCCTTCCAAGCACCTTGTCTATCATCGCGCTGAGAGACCGCTCCGCAGGCACCGCGCCAAGGTACGGCATCCCGACAACGCAGTTGAGCTCCTCGCAGGCAAGACGGCGGCCCGACCGCTTGAGGCACAAAAGCTTTCCCGAAGAGGTCTCCCCGGCAAGGACTTTCTCAGTATACTCCGCGTCCTCGAGAGTTGTGTACTTGTCGTCGGTCGAGTATATGGCGGAGATTCCTTCCCGAAGCTCAATCTCGAGTAACCGCTTGTTTCCTGCCGCCGCATAGCAGAGGTCTCCTGAGGCGAGGTCCCTTAGAAGATAAAACGGCTCTACCGCTTTCTGGTCCGCGATTATTTTTGTCGTGTCAAAAAGCATGGAATGCGCGCCGATGAAAAAAAGGACCCCCGCGACAAGGCCTCCGGAGATCCAGACCCACATCGGAACCGAGCCTTTCATAACTATAGATAATTTATAGAAACGATAATTTATAGAAACTAATCTCCTGAGGATTCTTCATCCAAGACTATTTTAATCTCTTCGCTTTCCTTAAGGTCTGTCTCTTCTGTCTTTTCCTCGTAGCCCGACTTTGTGACTTCAAACTTGTAGGGGGTCACATAGGTTATTCCGGCGTTGAACCCTGCAGCGCCGGTCTGGTTATATTGAAGGAGCAGTTTTCTCCTGAGTTTGCCTTCTTCGTTTGTGGTCTCTATAAATTCTTCCTCATCTTTTGAGTTAGTGCACAGGACTTCCGCGCTTTCAATCGGTTTTCCTTCGCCGTCGGTCACATTCAGGTCGAGATACCAGTAGCGGTAAAGACTGGATTCGACGGCATCGATATAAGAGCCCTCATAGGTTGCGTTTGTAATATTCACTCCTGTGGAATTGTACAGCCATATTTCGGCTGTGTTCTCGCAGGAGGATTTTATCTCAGAATCGGTAACGTTGATATCCTTGGCATAGATTAATGCAAATGGTGCCATTCCGCAAATCTCGGACTCGATTTTAATATTCTTGAGGGTTGTCCCGTTCATATTCGCAAGGGTTATTCCGTCCTTGCCCATCTCAAGATTTTCGATTTTTGCGTTGTCACAGAATGCGAGGTAGAGCTGGCCCACATCTTCTTTACCCTTTATCTCAAGGTCGGGCTGGTTGAAGTAATAGTATATCGGCTTATCCTGTTCTGTATTGGTTTCGTCGATTGTGTGGTCGTAGTGGGAGATTTTTTTTGAGGGAACGATTAAAAGAGCAGGGCCTTTCAAAGTCGAAATCGTGTTTCCTTTTGCGGAAATGTTTTCGCAGGAATCCATGTATAAACCTGCCGAAGTCCTGCCCTCCGTTTTTAATGTGTTTCCCTCTATACTCGAACTATTAACGTAATGCAAGAATACTCCACTAGACCGCTCTCCATCAAAAGAAATTATCTGATTAGCTACCAGCTTCAATTCCCGGGAGTTTTGTGCGTGAACCCCGCTGTTGTGTTTTCCGCTAAGAGATATTTCATTGCCTTCCAAATGCTCATAAGACGTCCCTCCATAGAAAACTGCCCTGTTTCCCTCCCCGGATATGTCAATTTTGTTCTCCGTGAATCTGGTAAAAAGAGGAGCAATTGTTCCTCCACCAGGCATTATCTTAGCGGAACCTGCTTCATTGCCAAATCCTGTCGAGTCATAATTTGGTTGGCCCCCCGGATTAAACTCAAAGAAACCCGCAGGATGAGCCGCCTGTATTGCAACAGAATAATTGCCTACTATATCCACGGTGTTTTCCTGAATAATATTCTCATTAATTTGCGACCACGATTCTGAATTCGTGATTTGATTGCTCAAGCCTTTTGCATTAAAGCCCGAATTATAGTTTCCTGAGGCCGTTATCTGATTTTTTGACAATAATGTCTTCTCGCTGCTCACAGAAATTCCTTTTGAATAATCAGACCGTATATTCAATGTGTTTTTGTTCAGTATTGCGCCCCGAGCGTAATATCTTGTGTCTTTGGTTCCCTGCAGGAAGATTCCCATACAACGTTCTGAGCCGCTAAGATCTATTGTATTTTCTGACACTTCTGAGTCCGATAACGCAACAATGCCAAATATATTTTGGCCACCAAGGTTTATTCTGTTTCCGGATATTTTGGAATTTATCGCCTCGCTATTGTCGCTTGAGCCGCTTGAAATGCCGGTTAGCCCAAATCCCTGCCCGGTGATTGAATTATTCGCCACCTTATTTCCGGAGTTGCCTATCAATATGCCTGCGCTGTAATTTCCTTCGAGTGAAATGCGGTTTTCGTGTATCTCTTCGTCCTTCCAAAAGCAGGATATGCCATATAAATCGTTGCCTTCCAAAACGAAGGTGTTGCCTTCGATCAAAGCCTTCACGTTTTCCTTAATTAAGAGCCCCCAAGATCTACTTCCGGAAAGATAGATGTTATTTTCCCGAATTCCAATATCCAAGCCCTCTTGAACCTCCAAGCCCCTTGCAAAGTAACCCTCTATAGATATTTCATTTCCGTAAATCTCAGAGCCGCCGGACTTGAGGAGGTCTATCCCTTTTGAAACAAAGCCACTGGACTGCAAATCATTATTTTTGATTGAAAGGCCGTCGGACATAAAAGCCTTTATTGCATAATTGAACTGCTGAGGGCTTTCTGAATCATAATTCTGCCCGGCATCATTCATCGCGATATTGTTTCCCTCAATCCGGTTCTCAGGAGAGCTGTAAAGATAAATCCCGTAGTTCGTGAATTTTCCCTTAGAGGATAATGTGTTTTCAGTCACGGAATTCCTTGGGCTTGAGTCAAGATAAATGGGGTGGGTATTTGTGGCGCCATGCACAGCCACAGTATTGGAATTTACCATGTTGCCGGATGACGATTTGAGATAAATTCCATAACTTCGTTCCCCGGTTGTTTCAATCAGGTTATTTTCAAAAATGTTGTTGTTGCCACCCGAAATATGAATTGCCGGAGAGTCCGAGGTGCTGCTTCCTTGCTCTATAATGCAGTTCTTCACAACCAGATTGCTGTAGGAAGGATTATCTATGGCGTAACCCTGCTCTGTTTGAGAGTATCTTATCTTGTGGCCGTTGCAGTCCAAAACTATATTGTCCGCCTGAATCCTAAAGCAGGTGCCCCCCGAACTTACATCCCTGTCAAGTGTCATGCTTCCGTCCAGAGGGCCGCAAGGTGAGGTCTTCTCGGAAATCTGCACGGTGTAATCCTGCACCACTCCAAAGTCCGCAAGGCCGCATGGCCTGAGCGGTGGATTTCTCCCCAAACGAACCCTCAGGCGAGTATTCCCGTCCAAAGCCGATGAAGGAACCGACAACGTTCCCGAAATCTCACAAAGCCCAGAGCAGCTTTTCTGCCCAACATCCAGCTTCTCGCTGTCGGAAAAAACACCGTCCTGGTCAAAATCGACCCATATTGCGGCATATTCCATGGAATTGTCCAACGATGAAACCATCAAGTTTACCCTGTAGTTTTCCCCCCGCTCAAGATACGCAAAAATTCCCTCCGTCAGCCTGCTATAGGGTGACGGAAACCTAAACTGCCTTGTGCCGCTTCCAAGAGAGAACTGAGAAATATAATTCCTGTCCGCACCTGCAGAGCTTGCATCGCAATACAGGTCTGTTGACGAGGCCCCTTTTTCCAAAAAAACGCTATCGACATACCATATATCGGTTCCCTCAAAACAGTCCATCTCCACATTAAAATATCCGTCTCCCGTGCCCTTAGGCCATGTCAAGCCATAACTGTTCTTTAAAATCCAGTAGCTTGTTTTCGGGTCGCCCGTGTCCGAGTAGCCGACAAGAAGAACTGCGTGTCCGATTGGCTGAGAGTAGTCGCATGTCCAGATATCTCCCGAAGAATATGGAGGCTTAAGACTGCCCATACCCAGTGACACTATAAGAGGTCCTTTGCCGAGGCCGCCCATGTTTGTCGGAAGAAGATACCTCTTGATTTCGTCCTTATCGCGGCCAACATTCCCATAGCCGCTTATTTTACACAACTCCTCCTTGCAAGAGGGATCTTTTGACTCGCAGGGGATAGCGGGGGTGCCTGTGGAAGCAAGTTTGTCTGCATAGGGAAAACAAGACTCGGAGGCAATTCCTTCGGACTGAATATAAGATAAAGCGGAGGACGGCCAGCCTCCGGAACAGGTGCCCGCGCCAGAGCAGGAAAGAAGGTCCTGCTCCGAAAGGTCTATTGGAAGCCCCCTGTTGAGTATCCTGTACTTTGCTTCGATTGCCCCTATCGTCGCGTGAGCCCAGCAGGATCCGCAACGCCCCTGCTGCCTTGGGAGGGTCAAAAACACATAATTCCTCCAGTCAAAACTTGAGGGAAAGCTTGAACCCGAAGAAATCTTGTCCTCACCGGCAGAGGGCTCTTTTGCACCGGAACTGCTTGGAGGCAGTTCTATCCGAGAAAGTTCCTTATTATATTCGGCCTCAACCTTTGACTTGAGTGAATCATCATAATTGTTCTCTCCACACCACCCCTCATAAAACGCCCAGGCATCGCAGAAGTCCCCGCTTCTGGTTGAAAAAACACAGATCTCCTGTTCGCCCCATCCGATATCAATTTCATCGTATTTAAAGCCCAGTCTTTCGCAGAAAGTTTGGGCAGGGTTTTGGGCAAAAACCGGCGCCAGACCAATGCAGAAAACCCACCCAAAAAAAAGAACAATTCCGCCAGACCGAAATCTCATAATAGTGTCCCCTATTAATTAAATTACGGTTTTGGATATATTATGGAATCCTCCAGCATAAAAGGCCAGATGAGCTACACTATAAAGTCTTTCATGCTGATTGCGGGCATCATCGCGTTTATGATTCTCCTCTTCATGGTGAATTCGTCCTCGGCAGACGCGGAGGAAAAGAACCAGAAAGCGACCCTTGAGATACAGGCGCGCCTGACCGCCCAGAACCTCGCCTCCTCGGACAAGTGCCTCGCGTATTCTGCTGGGGGCGCAACCCAGAAGGGGATAATCGACATAGGGAAGCTTGAGGGATTTGCCGCCAAGTACGCCGATATGGAGCCTGAATGCGCGCCGGAGGAGGGCTTCGACTATCTGGTGGCGGTCAGGGAGGAGCCTCTAAACGTGACGATATACAGCAGGTTTGGCGGCGACATAGAGTTCCTCTTCAACGACATAAACGGAAAGAAAACCGTGTTTCTAATAGACGTTTCGGCGAGCATGCTCGAGCCCTGCGGCACGTTCGAAGGAATGGAGAAAAGCAAGGCCGAGTGCGTCGGGATATTTCTCGAAAGCTTCATAGACCGGCTCTCGGACGGCTCCGAAATCGCGCTTTTCGTCTACCCGAGAAACGTTTGGGCATTCGAGATGACCCGAATCGGAGGGAACCGCGACCGCCTCAAGGGCGGCATTAATCTTTTGACAGAAAAGGGCACGCCGATGTGCGTGGCTCTCGGGGAGGCTTACGAATACGCGAAAAAAAACCGGGTCGAGCGGATTGTCCTTCTGACAGACGGGTGCGAAAACTCGGCCGAGTGCTGGGTGGGGAATTCCATAAGAGTGACCGAGGAGAACATGGATGCGGGTATACCTATCCACGCCATCGCCTTCGGTGAGGACGTCGAGAAATGCACGTGGGTCATGAAAGAAATCGCGAACAGGTCGGCGGGATACTACTACCGCGCCGCCGACTGCGAGGAGCTTGCGGGCAAGACTCCGCAGTACACGATAACCTCGGAGGAAAAAACATGGACCTTTGGCACCCGGGAATATTCCCCCGAAGGCTCGCAGGGAAGCATGCTCGCAGTAACTCTCCCCGTCACAATAAGGCACGACCAGACAAACTCCCGAAAGGCAACCCTGACGCTCGAAGCAATAGCTGGGGAGCTCGAAACTTTGGGCGGGAAAATAGAGAAGGCGTGCCGTGGGACTGAAGGCTACAAGGACTCCTTTGAGATGGAGCTTGACCACCCGATAAATTGCGCCAACAAAAGGCTCTGCATATCTGCCGGGGGCGGCGCCTGCAAAAACCTCAACTGCAACCCGGACATTGATTTCATGGAAATCCCGTGGAGGGGGAGCTACGCGATAAGCATCGAAAAGTCCGGGGGAAAAGTGATTGTAAGAACATGAGAGGTGTGGCCGAGGAGATGCTGGGTTTTATGATAATCGCGATTGTTCTGACATTTGTAGGGCTGCTGCTTCTTTCCGGAAGCGCGACAAATGAGGTCAAAGCTTACAAGGCACGGCAGAACACAAACCTCGACGAGGACACGAACAGCCTGATTCTCTCGGTCTTTGACACGAAACTTCCGAACTTCGACAAGACCTACGCTGAGATTCTGGTGGACGCGAACCTCCAGGGCTACAACAAGACGCAGGTTTACTACGGGAAGGGCATGGGCAGTATCGACGTCGAGGAGCTTATCACTCCGGTCTTTGACGGGTATTTCGGTGAGGGCCGATGGGCGCTCGACGTCGTGACGTGGAAGGGGAACATCACCTACGGGGAGCCGAAAGGGAAAGATTACGTGTACGAGTATCCAGTCCCTTGCCCCCATGAAGGCTATAATGAAGACACTTCTCTTTTAATTATGCGTATCGGCTAAAAATGGCGGGAACAGTCTTGAGGGGGACGTCTATTATGCCCTTCGTGTTCATAATACTGCTCGCGGTCATTGCCATTATCGCGTGGGGCCGCTACGGAGGGGGGCCCGGGGGTTCGTACCTCATGGAACTCTCGGACGCAAAGTCCGTGAACCTCGTCAAGGGCGAGATAGAGTCCGCCAAAAGGTTCTCGAAGCATGGGCTGCTTTATGCGTCTGACCAGGCGATAGGCGAGCACGCTCTTGGCGGCGGCATCAATTCCGGGGGTACGGTAAAAAGCTGGGTGTGTAACACCGCCGACCCGCCGGTCTTCGGGGAAATAAAGGCATGCCTCGAGAAAAGCGCACTTGAATACGCAAATTCGTACCTGAGCAGCTTTTCTTCCGGCCCCCGGATGGAAGACGAATTCACGCCATTCGAGAGCGTCTCCTACGAAGTCACCGAGGCGGACGTCCTTTCGGGAAAATATGACGAGGGCGGCTATATGATTTCCGCACAGGGAGGGAAAATCAGCGTTTCCTCGGAAGGGATGAAGGCGTCTGACGGCATAAGCATAAACGAAGAAGCGGGCAAAAACCGGTTCTGGTATCTGTACCGGATTTTTTATGAGTGGTCGGCTGAAGGGATTTTCCCTGAAAAGTCGCTTGAGTGCGCGGGGATCTGCCTTGGCTGCGAGTGCATTGAGCATGCGGCCGAAGACGCTTTGGAGGCGCTCAGGGGAAAATTCGACGAGGACGTTTCCTGCGGCATGAAGCGGGTATGCTGCACCCGCGGGCCTTCGAGGCTGACAGGCCTTTTGAACGGGGCGGAGTTCTGGGACCAGAGCGAGTGCATCGCCTCCTGCAGCGTTTCGTGCGGAACATATTCGGGCGCCATCGACAAGGAGCCTTTCCAGAACGTGCCCCAGACCTACGCCGGGGATGGGGTTTCTGACAGCAAAATCGCGGCGGTCTACGAGTTCTCGTGCACGGACAAGAAGTACTTCGTGGCGGGAAGCGAGGGGCCAGAGGCTCTGATTTTCAAAGTCCTGGCTTCGGTCAGCTATGATGATTTTGGGGCTTGCTAAAATTTGAAATATTGAACTCCCTTAAACCTTAAGCCTGTCAAGTCAGGCCGTTAAATATTCTCCACAACCCTGCCCAGAAACTCGTTTATCTTGTCGCCCCGGTAGCCGAGGTCGCCTTTCTGGTTGAAGCCCCGCTTTATGTCGGTAAATCCTTTTTTCGGGTTCGGCAGGTTAAAGACAATCTTCGCGTCGGTCTTTTTTGAGGGTGCCTTTTTCTTGAGGAGCGCTTTTAGGGTGTCCTCGCTTATCTCGCCGTAAGTAATGTAATCCTTGACCTTTTTTATCATCCCCATGTTGTTTGGGGTGTCCTCAATTATGATGCAGGAGTTGTTGCTTTTGAGGCCAAGCATGTCAAGCGTGTCCTCTACCTCCCCTCTTATGTTGAACCTCCCCCTTATCCTTACTGCAGCGATTTTTGTCATAAATAAGGGCGGGGAAAAATTTTAATATCCCGCCGATTCCCTCGAAAAAGTGGCCAAACCGGAGGCGTGCCTCTTTCAGGGCCAAAACTCCGAACTGGCAAGGACTTACTTTCCTAAAACCGTCCCGGGAAGTGTATATACTAATAAAGCATTACTGTTTTATGGCATTGGCTTGTAATATTGGGATTAGGATTCCTGTCCAGATTATTAGAGAAAACAATGACTTTATCGCGTATACTCCCGCATTGGACCTATCCACCTGCGGCAAAAGCCTGGCAGAGGCCAAGCAGTGCTTTGACGAGCTAGTGGAGATATTCATCGAGGAGACCATTAAAATGGGTACTCTCGATGAGGTGCTCAGAGAACAGGGCTGGAAGTGCGTCCACAAGCAGTGGAGACCGCCTATGGTGGTGGAACAGGACCTGATGGAGATTAAAGTGCCCGCATAATGAGAACCATAAGCACTAAACAGTTCGAGAAGTTTTTGTTTTATATTGGTTGCACTTTTGAGCGACAGACAGACAATCACAGAATTTACAGGAAGGACGGCCTTAAAAGGCCAATAATCGTCAAAATAATGTGAGACCTGCCGGATTTTATAATCAAGAACAACCTGAGGACTTTAGGCATCTCCAGAAAGGAATTTGAAGAGATAATGGACCGGCTTTAATCCCATTTTTTCCGCCGTCCTTATATGATAACCACGTTATAATGACCAAAGGCCACACTGCCTATATCCCCAAAAACATAATAAAATCCTGAATCTGGACGAGTTCCGCCATGCTCAGGGCATACACCCGCTTTTCAGGGAGATTTTCTCCAGCCATTTTTCGAGCCTCCCTCTTGGTTACTACCCCTCCAAACCGTGCGGCGCCCGAAATCATCGCCTCCCGAAGCGCATTTTTTGCGTTCTTGTTCTTCTGGCGCAAAAAGTCCTGAAAAACCGCTGCTTTTGCATCTTTTGGCTCTTTTGGCTCCAAAACAAGGATTCTGGAGTTGACCTTTGGCTCGGGGGAAAAGCTTGAGGGATAGACAAGAATATCGGGCTTTATGGAAAAGAAGGCCTCCGCGACAATTGACAGCTTTGTCTGGCTTTTTCCGGTGAGAATCCTCGTGAAGTGCTCCGGGACCAAAAGGACAGCCTTTCTGAACTTGCAATAAACGAGCCTCTGGACAACCGGCTCGGAAATTGAATATGGCAGGTTTGAGACGAGCCTGTCAAAGGGCGGCCAGCCCATATCAAGGGCGTTGCCCCAAAGGATTTCGACATTTTTTCTGCCTTTTAGGGCAATTTCAAGGTCGGGCTCAAAGCTTCTGTCCTTTTCGAAGGCTATCACGCGTCCTGCCGCCTCCGAAAGCAGTTTTGTAAGCGCGCCCTTTCCCGCGCCGATTTCAAGCACGGTTTCATCCCCTTCAGGGCGCGAAAGCTCCACAATCCTCGCCAAAACGTCCGGGTCTGTCACGAAATGCTGGTCATTTTTAATATCCGCCACCCCAACTCCCTCCATAATATGCCAAAATCACGTGGAAACCGCAATCAAAAGAAGCCTTCCGAGAAGAAGCCTCAACTCCTCGAAGCTTTCGGCCTGGACCACGATGTTCTTCCCGTCGTATTTAAGCGAGGTTTCCTCCGCGCCCATGCCCGGCCCGAGTATGAATATCGCGGGCTCATCTGACTCATAATCTGACGCGAGGCCCGGGGTAATGGTCTTGTTCTCGCCACGAAAAGCGACAAAATAGCGGCCGAGGTAGTAGGAAAAAGGGGTCGCTGAAATTATAAGCTCGGCGTTCTCCTCCCCCGGCTCATCCATCACCCCAAATACCAGATTTATGTTCTCCCTGCCGAAAAACGCCTTTATCTCGGACTCGTTCTGGACAGGCACCATACTCGCAATCGTGAGGTTCGTCCCCGCGTTGTACTGGGGCTTTCTCCACGCGCCATTCTCGTAAAAGCAGATATAGTTGTCCGCGCAGACCATCACGTCCTTGTCAAGATAAGGGTATGTCCAGTTCTGCGGCCCATTATTGCCCGAGGCCGTTTCGAGGTACGCCAGAAACGCAAAAGCGAGCACAGCAACGGCGATTATCGCAAGAACGTACGGGGAGGACAGCGGGCATGACGGGCCGCACTTAGCGCCGCCCTCCTTTTTTTCGGCGCCGGCGCCTTCTTTAGGGGAAGTAGCTTTTTTTGGCACTGCATTACCCTCTTTCCGAAGGCCATCTTTTTTTGGCACCGCCACGGCCTCTTTCGGGGCGGCTTCCTTTTTTGGGACGCCCTCTTCTTCTTTCAGGGGGTCCCTCCTGCCTGCGGCGCTACGGTCATTTACGTCCCGCCACTCCCGGTTCTTTTTGGCGGGCTTTTGGGAATCTGCCGGATTTTGGCGCCTTTTTCGGCCTTTCTCCGCAATTTTGCCCTCCGCAAAGACCTTGAGCGGATTTGCATTAGTTTTAGCCCCGATATACGGCTCCGGATTTTCCCCTAAGACAGGCCCCTCTCTTATGACCCCCTCAGCCAAAATTCTCCTTTCGCCCGATAAAATGTCCCTTTTTGCGCCGTTTCTCCCCGCCATAATATATCCCAACCTTTTTGAATAAGTGCTTAGACTGCCCAAACAAGGGTTCAAGAACACCTTCTTAAGTTTTAACGCAACTAAAATAATGGCAGACCTGACAATTGAGGACGTAAAGAAACTGAAAGGCAAGAAAAGGAAGTTTGATGAGAGTTTCGACCTTATCGTGAACATCTCGGGGCTTGACCTCAAAAAGCCCGAAAACAGGATAAGAGAATCTCTCAAGCTCCCAAACAAGGTAAAGGACTCGAAAGTCTGCTTTATTGCGGAAGTCCTCCTTCCGGTCGCAAAAAAGACGAAGCACAAGGTGCTTGGCAAAAACGACCTCGACCTGAAAACGAGGGAGGCGAAAACCCTTGCGCGGGATTACGATTTCTTCGCCGTGGAGGCCCCGCTTATGCCGGCGGCGGCAAAAACGCTTGGAAAATACCTCAGCCCGAGAAACAAGCAGATGATACCCGTTCCCCCGGCGCTAAAAGACCTTGACAATTTCACGAAGGGTCTTGACCACATCGCCCAGGTGAGCATCACGAAAAGCCCAATGGTCCAGATTCCTCTCGGAAAGACAAGCCTCAAGGACGAGCAGATTCTCGAAAATTACACTTACGCGATGGAAAAGATCAAGGCCCAGCTCGACTCGAAAAAGGCCCAGATAAGGTCCGTTTATCTAAAGACTACGATGGGGGAGCCCGTGAAGGTGATGTAGGATGGTTGCAAAAAAGAAGGTTGAGACGAGAAAAAGCCTAGGCAAAATACTTAAGAGCAGCAAGTCCGTCGTCGTTTTCGACCTTGAGGGCATTCCCTCAAAGCAGCTCCACAGGATAAGAAACGAACTCAAAAGCAGGGGGGTATTTTCCAACATCGCCAAAAAAAGGGTTCTTGAGAGGGCCGCAGAGGATGCGGGAATAAGCCTTTCGTTTGAAGGCCTGAGGCAGCCGGCGATTATCTACTCCGATAAGCCCGTTTTCGAGGTCGCAGGCGAGCTTAGAAAGCTCAAGATTATGAGAAAGGCAAAGGCGGGCGAAAATTCCCCTATGGACATTACACTGCCCGCAGGCCCGACCCCCGCGCAGGCGGGTCCCGCAATCAGCATTTTCAAATCCTTCGCCATTACGACGATGATTAAGGACGGCAAAATATCGATAAAAGACCCCAAAACGGTCTGCAGGGCGGGCGAGCCTGTATCCCTGAACCTCGTCTCGCTTCTCAACATGCTCGGGATTGAGCCAGTCGAAATGTCGATTTCGCCTGAGAGCGGCTATTGCGACGGCCTTTTCTACACAAAAGACGTATTCTGCATCGACAAGGGCTTCCTTGAGGTGCAGATTTTACAGGCCGCCGGAAACCTCTCCAGGCTTACCTATGGCTTAGGCTACCCGACAAAACAGAACGCCCCGCTTCTTCTCGCAAAGGCATTCGGCAACGCAAAGAGCCTCGGGATAAAAACCGGCGTGCCCTCAAAAGACACCCTCCCCGACATCCTCAGGATTGCCCGCGCGGGAGCGATGAAGCTTGAAAAATAAAGGATTAATGTTATTTTATGCATAAAGGCATAACTCCCATAATCGCGGAAATATTGCTCGTGGGGGTGGTGCTGGGGATGATGTCCTCCTTTTACCTGTTCTACCAGTCCACCATGCAGGGGGCGATGGGAAACGTCAAGGAAGAGGGAAAGACCAGCGAGTGCATCGGACACTCAAGCATCGTGATAACGGGCGTCCTGTCTGATGAAATATCCATCCGGAACAACGGGGGCATAATCCTAAACTCATCCCATTTTTCAGCCTACATCAACGGCGTGCCCGTCGAATCCGATGTGGAAAGCGTTATATTGAGGCCGGGGGACGAAATCAACCTGACGATAGGAAGCCCCGCCTCTCCAGGGGACAGGGTGAAAATCCTCGGGGAGTGCGGCGCAGGGGACGAGTTTTACTTGCGGTAGGAAAGGGTCAAATATATTATTTCACTAAAGATAGTTATGCGCCTTTTTTTGGCGCCCGAAAAAGCATGTTTTACCTAATAGACGTAAAGGAAAAGGTCGGCGTTGAAGCCCAGAGGCTTAAGGACAACATTCGGGAGAGTATCGAGGAGAGCATAGACACCCTCCACGTGAGGGAAGAGAACGGCGTATTCCTCGGCGTGACCGAAATCAAAAACGTCGGCGAAAGCGGGGACATCCTCCCGGAAAAGCCCGAGATTTACTTCGACGTGGAGTACAAGGCGCTGTTCTTCCAGCCGCGGCCAAACGAGGTCACCACAGGGATAGTGTCAGACGTCGCCGAATTCGGGCCGTTTGTCCGAATCGGGCCGATTGACGCGCTCACCCACATCTCCCAGATTACTCAGGAAAAGCTCAATTACAACCCCCAGCAGGATATCATAGCAAGCAAGGACAACAAATTCGTAATCCAGACGGGAGACATTTTGCGGGCGGTAGTCGTGAACTCGACGATTTCGAACGAAAGGATGAGGGTGAATTTGTCTATGAAGCAGGACGGCCTCGGGCTTTTGAAGTGGCTCGAAAAGGAGAAAAAGGGGAAGAAAAAGGCGGCTGAGGAGAAATAGGCAAAATAGGACTGGCCTTGGATGAAATTATTTAGACAGTGATTAGTTGTAAAGGATATTTATGTAGTGTCTGGCGTTAATTTCAAAATTTTATGCCTGGTTATTTCCAGGCGCATGTGCCGTGGCCGAATATGCTGAAGAATCCCTCGCTGGTATATTCGCAGTGGTTGCCAATATCCCGGCACTCGTTTTCCGTGCAGCGAACGTCAAAGAGGCCGTTGGCTCCGAGGCCGCACTCCAGACAATCCGACAGGCAGTAACCCACATCCACATAATCGCCATCAACCTCGGTTTCCATTTCCCTGCAGACCCCGCGCTTCTCACTACCGCAGTCAACTTTCCAGTCATATGCCCCCCATTCACCCTCCGAAAGCATACATATTTTTATAATCCTGTCATTGCCGTCGCAAGAGAACATTACATCCTCTCCGTCTGCCCTAACCCCTATCGCATGGCCTTGTTCATTGGATATATATTCACAGGTTTCCCCGACCAGTTCCGGCTGTTCCTCCAAAGTAGGGCACTTGCAGGCTTTTTCCCACACATTACGGTCGGACCCTAGATATTTAAACGTGATTTTGCATCCGTCCTCGTCTATCTCGCTGAAATCCTCGCCCGTGTTCTCGCCAAGGGGAGTTCCCCAGTCCACAAAGGACTGGCCGGCGCATATCATTGCCACTTCTTCCAGGCCGCAAAACTGAGACAGGTCTCCAAAATACTGGAATTTCGTCTGTCCGGTATCCCTGTGCCATTCGCAGGAGCCGCCGGATTTGCAATCGCTCGAGCAGTCAGATACCACCCAACTTTTGTCTCTGTATTTGCCACTACCTGAACCTGAGGACGGGCTAAGGCCTTCCGTCCTTATGGAAAACCCGGAACTTCTCCTCCCAACCGTTGCGCTGCCGCCCTCATGAGAAGAGCTTCCTGAAAAGCCAGCCTCGACGAATTTCAAAAAAGCCCCGGTTGGCGGCGAAGCCGAGATATCCCGGCAAAGCTCCGACTCTTTTTCGGGGTCATATATCGCCTCGAACCTTCCTGGTCCAAGAATGTTTACGGTAAGCTCGCAAACTTTTCTCTGGTCATTAAAGGTGACTGTTGGCAAATCAACCATCTTTGCAGGGAAAGGCCTAAGAGAAACCTTATCCTTAAGCGCGCAGTTCCATTTTTTGTGCTCTCCCCACGTCGCCTGCAATAGCGGCTCCCCGGGGTTGGAATCGCACTCAGCAAATATCTCAACCCACCTGAGCGCAAAAGAGGCTTTTTCTGTTTCGCCGTCTTCATTTACCACCAAGGATACAGTTTCCGGGGAAGCCAGCTTCCAGTAAACAGAATCTAGGATATTATTATCTCCTTCGAGCAACTCGGCCAGATGAGACGCGCCAACCGGGACGGCTTCTACAGAAATTTTTCCGTTAGTCCCGAAAAGTTCTTTTTTAACGGGCTTGGTCTCGTAGGCACTTAAAATCCTAGAGACCTCCGAAGCAATCTTCGCATAGCCACAGACAGGTTCATCGGGACCACAGGCCGATTCACCGGGTACAAGACCCAGTTCATCGGGGGCAAAAATCAGCGGCTCAAGAAATCTCGAGCCGTCCTCCATCCTGATTTCCTCATACAATTCCACCTCTATAGTTCCTTCGCCGTCCTCGGGAACATCTTCCTGAGAATCGCAAGAAGCACAGTCAGAGCCGCCGCAGTCGATATCCTCCTCGTCGCAGTTTTTAACCCCATCCACGCAGTGGTCGTCGTACCATGTCCCGTAAACGCACGCCCCGTTTCCGGCATTGCACCAGTAGGCCGAGCCCCTGCAACATCGATCCATCTCATTTTTTTCATCCCGCTTGTAAAGGCCATTGAGGCAGGTTTCGCAGACATCCTTGTCCTCGTTTCCGGATTTGCACTCTGTATTCGCATTGCAAGCCTTATAGAGCGGCAGATACGTGCGGCAGTCCTCGGCGCACAACTGAAGATTCTCGGTGTAGCAGGTTTTTTCTCCGTGCTCATAAATTATGTTTCCGGCTTCGTCCTCAACTCCGAGGTCGCATCGCCCAACCCTGCACTCCCCCCCAAAAGACATGCAATCCTCGTCCGTCTCGCAGGTTCCGCTCTCCGTGCTCTGAAGGCTGGGATTCACTTCGAGATACAGTGCGTACAAGTCCTCTGCATCAATTCCGGAAGTTCCTATCTGAACGCAGCAGGGGTTCATAAAGAAAGGCATTTGGCACTCAAACCCGTCGACGGGCTTTTCAGAGCCCCCGCAACAGCTCGACTCCATTCTCAGCGGGGCATACCCTTGCGGGCAGACAAATTCGCTGCATACACCCCCTCTGGAACTGCAAGACTCTATATCCACAACCATCGTTTTATCAGAATATATCCCCTCATGCCACTCTATCTCTGCGCTCCTGCCAAGAAACGATACCCGGATTACCCATCGGCCTTCCCTCGGGTCCGGAAATCGGGTGTCTTTTTCCCATGAGCACGAAAAAGTGCTGCTCAAGCCCGCCCCGACACTGACGGGGTCGTAATGCCAGGCAAAATTCCGAAATACCCTTTGCCCGCCAAGGCAGCCTTCAAGAGCCTGATAGCTGCTGTCCGGCTCGCCTTGCCTTTTAAAGCTCCATTCGATGAGCCCTAACGCTTCCGTATCCCTGTCAATGTTTCTTATGATTGCGGTTACTCCACCTATACCTTCCTCTACACCTCTCCCGATTGTCACTCCAGCCTTGCTTCCGGTGCTCGTCTGGACATACTGGAAGGAAGGCTTGAAATACTCGGGGCCTAACTCTTCGGGTATACAGCCCATTTCGGCCATCTCCGCGAGGTTTTGTGAAACCGCTTCCCCCAATAGCGCCCTTATGCTTGCTTTGTTCGAGCCTTTGCTCAGGGCGCTTGCCACCATCTCCGAAGTTATTCCACTATAAGCCGTATCCGTAAATATGCACTTGTACCCGCTCTCGCATACTCCGGCATTGGACTTGCAGGTCTTTTCTCCGGAAAAAAGCCCTCTAAGAGCGTCCAGGAATCTCTCGAATATATTTGATCCCCCTTCGGAAGTCTCAACAACCTTCGGATTAAAGCGGACAGTCCTTTCGGTGCTCTCACCTTTCTTATTGTAGGTCACCTCGCTGTAAACCGTTTTTCCCTCGACCAGCGCCGAATCTGCAATTGTGCATTTCAAAGTTTTTACCTGCATCAGGTCGAGCGAAAAACTATAACCACCCTCCTTGCAGGACTGGGTGATGTCCTGAGGGGTCGCGCCTCCGCTCTGGGCGTACCATTTGGCCACGATATTCACTTCTCCATCATCGCCCATGTTGAAGTTGTCAAAAGAGACGGTATATACAAACACCGTGCCGCCCTCCACAAGGCACAACAAAGACAAAAGAAGCAGCGGAAAAAGGATTGTATCTTCACAGCGAAGCGGCATTATAATATAACCCCCACAGAATATTTATATAAGGGCTACTCGGAGCCTGTCCTGTCGGTAAGGTCTCCTCTACACTCTCCAACACCGATATCGCATGTCCAGCCCGGAGTCATTGGGGTCTGGCAGTCTTCATTTGTCTTACAGTCGCTCCCCTCAAAAACGACCTTCTCGCACCCCGGGCAGGCCCACTTGCACTGCTGG
>JBNGEE010000001.1:31794-32910 GCA_049975565.1 Candidatus Aenigmatarchaeota archaeon | reverse complement strand
CAACTACCCCCTAACAAGTTAAGGGGCTTGTAGCTGAACTTGATTTCTCAAGCCCGCTACGATTGGCTCGTTGACATTGAGCCTGCTGAAAAAGGCTTTGCCCAATTCAGCGATGTTTCTTGAAGCATTTAAATCAGCGTTTAGTTCTGTCCGGCACTTTCTGCACTTATAGGTATTTCCATTTCGGTTTGATTTTGTAATATCTCCGCAATTTGAACAGCACTGACTTGTATAGCGTGGGTCGATATATACAACAGTTTTTCCGAGTGTTTCCGCTTTGTATTCCAAGAATCTCTGAAACTGACCATAACTCCAGCTTCCAAGTGCTTTGTTAAATCGCTTTCCCAACTTCTTCTGCTTTTTCACAGTCAGGCTTTCCAGAGCAAATGCTTCGTAGTCCATATTCACAACCTTCTTTGACAGCAAATGGTTTACATTTGCCACAAAACGTTTCTCCTTTCCACTTACTCGTTTGAGATGCCTTTTTGCGGAAGGAGTTCCTTTTTTTTGAAGTTGTGATTTTAAATACCTATATCTTCCTTTGACGGTTCTAATCTGTCGGCTGTTGAAGAATAGGTTATTGCTTGTGACAACAGGGTTGATTATGCCTCTGTCGATTCCAAGCACAGAATTAACCTGCAATTTTTCAGGTGTCGTTAACTCAACAATCATTCGAAGATTCAATAATCCATCTCTCAAGGAAAGAGTGAGAGCCACTACTTTTTCAAGAGGGTACTTTTCAAAGTAGGCAGGAATTTTAAGTGTGATCTTTTTCCTGCCTGCTATTGAGGATAAGGATAATACTCTTGTTTTTGGGTTAAAGCTGAAGGTTCTTTGATTGTAGCGTATCGAAGAATATTGTTTTTTAATCGGTAGATTTTTCAACTTTTCCCTTTTCAACATATCGCTTGCCTGGTCTCTGGCACACTGAACAAGACTACTTTGTAATTTAGAGAATCGCCTTGCTCGTTTGTAAGTGGCCTTATGTAGTTTTAGCTTATTGTAAGTCTTTAGCGTGAATCCTCTTTTCAGGCAGAAATTGCAGACATTATTGAACTCCTCTATGGTTTTGACCAAATCAGAATCATAAGGAATTGTTAAACTTATTGCTCTTTG
>JBNGEE010000001.1:22888-31694 GCA_049975565.1 Candidatus Aenigmatarchaeota archaeon | reverse complement strand
ATTTCCAAGCACTCGGCTTAAATTGAGAAAGGGGCATATATGGTCTCCAAGTTATTATGTTGGTACAGCAGGCACAGTAACCGCAGAAACAATTCAGAAATATATCAGAGAGCAGGAAAAGGGATATTCTCGCAATTCCTCTCCTCAACAAGTTGGGGAGTCTCCTTGCGAGCTGGAATTATGAAAATTTCGGCGCATACCAAAACTTTTACGGCAAAAATGCGCAGCCAATATCACCAGAGCTATGGGGGGAATATGTATCCCGCCAGAACTCCCCTCAAACTTTAGACACCAACACTTATAGAGGCTTGTGCCTGTTTTGGGGCCTTGCGGTATTCCTCATAACCCGCGCGTATTTCGGAATAATCGGAGTAAACTCCCCCTGTAAAGGCAGCTTTAAGCCTCTTCTGGCATTGTTCGGGGCATTGTGCGGTCTTTACGCCGCCCTGTTTTTCCGGTTTTCATCAATGTTTCTGCCGGGAGTTTCGCAAGTTTTTCTCCCGCCGGTTCCGGGGGCGATTATGGGCATCTTCATGGCCGAGGCCATTCTCATCTATCCGGGATTTGCCGCAAGGAAGTCCGGGAAGGACTGCCCCCACCAGCATGATTTCTTCGTGTCAAAAAACCTTTTTGCCGCCGCGCTACTTTACTCCGCTTCGTTTCTGGCGGCATTTCTTGCGGTCGGGCTGTAACGCAAAATCTCAAAGGCAGGGCTCACCCCTCAAGACTTTGAATGCAGGAAAACTTAAGGCCGGTTATACCCCAGTCGTGAACTTAAGTATGTCAAAAAACGGGCTGAAGACTGTTATCGCAATCAGGGAGATTACGAGATAAAGTACGCCCCCCACAATCAGGTTCCTGCCGATGGAGTTGTAAAGGTTGATTTTGTCCGTACCGTAAATGATTCCGTTCATGAACCATGACAGGATTATGACTGTCTCTATGGCATAGACGCCGACCGCGAGCTGGAACATCGCGGGGGAAATATTCGCGCTGCTGAAAAATGAGAGCAGGCTTGTATAAGAAGCCACCGTGCCGTCCTTAGGAAGATTTTCTATGGCGGTACCCAGAAAGTTCGTCATCTGAGTCATCATATAGGTGATGACGCTCATTATCGCGCATATAAGGGGGAGAAGAATCTGCGCCTGCATCTTCATGCTCCCGAGAATCTCCGAGAAGCGGTCCATCACTATCTCCTGCGTCTTGTGGATGTCCGAGAGGTAGCGCGATATCGAAATCATTATTTCTGCGGAGATTTTCGTGCCCTTCTGCACGGCGTCCGTCAGCGCCTTCATCACGGAGTGTATGAGCTTTGAGGGGAAATACCTTATCGCGCCCTCCTTTTCGTCAAAGACCGCCCTGTCGAAAGTCATGCTTTTGTAGTTGATGTTGTCAAGTATCCTCTCTATCATGCGAACCGCGTACTGGCCGCGCAGAGTAGGCGCGATTTTGGTGAGCGCGACCTCAATCGGGATGCCCCGGTCTATCTCCTGGCCAAGCCCAAAGAGTACCTCCCTGAATTCGTCCTCCATCTCTAAAATCTCGCGGCGGTACTTGAGCTTCTGGAATGAGTTCAGGAGGAAATAGACAGATATCGCCAAAAAAAGCCCGAAGGTCACGAAGTATGACCGATAAAGCCCGCCCTTGATTATTCCCTGCGTGTCTGGAGAGGCCAAAAACGCCGCTCCGCCAGAACCCCACTCATCGGGCGAAAACTTGTCCCTGATGTCCTCTTCGTTTGCGACTGTAAGGTATCCCAAGTTCGAGGCCGCGAAAAGCAGAACGGGTAGCAGTATCAGGAGGGCAGGAATAACTGAGTATACCTTGAATTTCCCGAAAAGGAACATGTTGTCGGGGGGGAGGTCCGGGTGAAGCGAGAGGTCGGGCTCTGGGAGCGTCACGACCCTCTGGTCAAGTATGTTCTTGATTATGAAAAGCAAAAGCATAGGCAGGAAAACATCGTAGCAGCCGAAAACGACCGAAGGGGGGATTTCGCTCAAAAACATCGTGATTATGGGAAGCATTGTCAGAACCATTATGGGCAGGAGAATCCCAAGCGCGTTCACGAGCGCAATCGGGCTTTTGAGCTTGGTAATGTAGGAGTTCGACCGCTCGCTGAGGGAATCGAGTATTATGTCCACCGATTCGTCGAGAAGCTCAAACCGCCTCTTTCCAGAGGTGTAGAGTGAATATATTATCGCGTTCACCGAGTCCGAAAAAGACCGGAATGTCCCTTTCCACCGCTGAGTGAACGCCAGAAGTCCCTGCTCCATCGAGTCGTACGTCCCTACACGCACATCCCACATCAGCTTTTTCATGTCGAGCGCGAGCGGGCCGCTGAGGTTGGATGAGGCGAACTTGACCGCGCCTTCGAGATTCGGGCAATTCCGCATGAAAATCACCATATGGAGAATCATCATCACAATCTCCGAGCCGACCCGAAGCTCGTAAATCTTTTTGAGCCTGAACGGGTAAGTGTATAGGTAATACAAAAGCCCTACCGCAATCAGTAGATAGACCGCAAATGTCGAAAGGCTGATTATACCTGACAGGAGCATGAAGAACCCAGAAACAAAGAATAGAATGCCCGCAAGAAAGGTTACCGAAATTACGCCCCTCGGGGTAATGTTTAGGTGCGCGAACTCTATCACCTCCTGCATCCGCCCGGCGGTCTTTTTGTCCGGGTCGAGGGGGATAATCTTTTCCGAGAGGTGCGTCGCCTTCTCGTAAATCGTCTTTGGCAGGGTATTCAGTTTCTCCTCCTCCCTAAAGATGTCGTACTGCAGGGACTTTACATCCTGGCCCTGTGCGCCACCCTCATTCAAAAACCCCGCATCGCGCTTTTTTTCCTCAGCCTCGCGCTTCTCTTTCTCGGAGCCTGACCCAAAGACCATAATTATTTACGCAAGGTCTAATAATCTCTGCCGCCGGCCCTTACTACTCCCCGAAAATCAGGGCGCAGAAGCGGCAGTACTCTTTTTCAAGCGCCTCCCTTGGCAGCTGCTTCGTTGAAAGGCCCTTGGCAAGTTCCTCCACAAGTGATTTTATTTCCGGCCGCCTCATGAGCTCGGACGATTTCTTGCCCCTCGACTGTTTCTTGTAAAAGGCGATTGCTGGCTGGGTAAGATAAAGCCTGTCGGCCGCCTCCTTCTGGGTAAATCCCCTCGAGGTCAGCTCCTTTGCTATAAGCGCCCGGATTGCGGGTAGATACTCTTTTGAAAATATCTCGCACTTCATAATATATAACTGTGTTATTCTTATTTTGGATTAGAACTCAAAAATCATAAACATAAAACGGCCTGGCAATCAGCAGTAATGCGCATACAAAAGCATCGCCGCGCTCCACGTCTGGTCGGCCGAGCCGCCGGGCTTGCCTTCAGGGCTTATCCATTCCGGAAACGACCAGTTGTTAATCTCGCAGCTTGCGATAAGCCTATCCATCGCCGGCTGGAAGGGCTTTTTCTCTTTTTTTAGGGCCGCAATATAAAACCCTCCCGCAAAAGGCCAGATTCCACCGTTATGGAAGTTGCCCGGGTCCTGCAGATACGGCAGGTCGGTCCAGCGGAAGTACTGGTTCCAGAAGCGGTCGTACCTCGATATCGGGGGGTTTAGGACCTTAATCGGATACGGCTGCGCAATCGAGTCCGCCTCGATTTGCCTCAAAATCCTTTCCCTGCGGTCTTTCGGGGCGACGCCGAATAGCACCGCAAGAACATTCGCGAAAGCGTCAAACCGCGGGTCGAACGTGCGAAACCCGAGCTCCGCAAGATAAAAGTTTCTGTCGCTACCGTCGCCTTCCGGCATCGCGGTCTCGACATCCTTTTCAAGGCCTGTGTGCCCGTAGTGCGACCTGATTGTCTCCAGAGAATCCTTTGTCGGCCAGAGAAACATGTTTATGTGCTCCTTCAGGTTCTCGGCAACCCAGCCCCATTTCTCCTCGCCCCCCAGATGAAGGTGAATCTCGTCGGCGGTCTTTAGCGCCTTGTAGAGCAGGACGTTGTCGTAAAGCACGCGGCCGGACCTTAAAAGCATGTCCATCCAGTCGCTTCCGTGGTTTGTCTCGATGAGCCAGTCGCCGTTCTGGTCGAGGCCGACTGCCCAGTGGAGCGCCTTGTCGATTTTCTTTATGTGGGCCCGAAGAAAGGAAAGCTCTTTTGTCGCCTGAAAAACATCCCACACCGAAATCGGGTACCACAGGCTCGTGTCAACGCAGCCGCCCTCTCCGAAGCAGATTTTCTTCTCGTCGGGCGAGACCTTGTTCGGGAGCTGGCCGGTAAACCTCTGGTATTTCGCAACCATCTCGACAGAAATCTTCGCGCCGTCAATCAGCCTCCTGTCCCCCGACTTTGCCATCCCGAGAGCCGAAATTAGCGCATCGCGGCCCCAGATATCGGGATAATAATATCCTGCCTTGACCCCAATCCCCGAATTATTCTTTATTAAAAGTTCTGTTGCCTTCAAAACGAAATCCTCCGGCATAAATTAATCTCCCGCTATTATATATTACGCGACCAAAACCCGAGAGCAAACCCCTGAGCCAAACAACTATCCGAAAACCATGCGGACAAAATCCTCGTCACGAGTAGAATATGTTGTAATATTTCTCAAGGCCCTTTAGCACAATCGTGTTCAGGTAGAAAGGATCCTCCTTTTTTGCCCGGAGAGTGTCTTCGGTCTCCATCCTCGAGTCTATCTTTATGCCGTAGCGGTATTCGAGCTTGAGTATCTGGTCGACGATGTTTCTGTCCTTCGTGTAAAAGAAGCTAATCTTGTTCTTCGGCGTTCTTGAAATTTCAGCAATGGCTATAATCTCCGCGTTCATGTTCTCAATTTCCCGCAGGCAGGAAACCATCTCATCCCCACAGCCCCTCAAGGAAGTCGACACGCCTTTCTGCGCACCGGGGATTATCGGCGGGAGCTTTGCCGCCTGCTCGGAATACATCCGGGTCTTGAGGCCAATCATGTAGTGCACGAAAGCCAGAAACGTCAGGTCCGAATTGTAGTTCGGGGCGACGACTATCACGTTCCCGTACCTTTTTGTGTGGAGCGCCTCCTTTTTGCCGAGAACTCCGATTGCCGAATGGATTCTTTCGTAGGAATAACTGCACCTTTTCTGCACCTCCTTGATTGTCCGAAAAGCCTTGTCGGGAAAAAGGCTGACGAGAACCCCCAGCTCGTTCATCTGGAGCATAATCTTATAGGATATTTCAATATATTTATTGAAATTTCAGTAGGGAACGGATATATATACCCTCCGCTAAAAATATCTTATGAACCTGTACAACTGCGGCAATGTCAATAAGAATTCTGCAGAGAAAGCTAAGGAGTTCCGCCTGAAATCCATATTTATATTGGTTATCGCAATATCCTTCTTCCTGATGCCGGCTTTAGCCGAAAACATTTCCAGCAGCGTGGACATCAGCATAGATGTCGGCTCGAAGACCATAGTCGTCGTCGACCCGGACATTCTCGAGTGGACTGGTGCCCAGGCCGTGGATCCGGGAAGCGAAGGCATTTCGAAAGCCATACAGATAGAGAACATGGGTTCGACAAACATTTCCCATATATGGGCAAACACGACCTATGAAAGCTCGTCGCCTTTCGGAAGCGGCGACGCCTCAAAGTATGATGCGGGGAACTTCGTAGCGCTTAGCAGGACAAACGGGACAAGCGATTATTACCACATGGTCAACAGGGTGGAATATAACGAGACCCACCAGGATATTTACCTGACGCTTCCCACCGGCTGGATAGGATACGGCAGGTTTAGGGACGGAAGTAACGAATATTTCTGGGTCATAAAGAACAATTCGGCAAACTGCACCGACGGCACCTTCTATATCGGCAAAACCCACCACAACTCGAGCCAGACAGGGACTGTCGCGTTCTCGGGATGCGACGCAACCCTCAACAATTCGGCCGGAGCCGGGCCGTGCAGGAGCGGGACACTCACTGTAGACTCAACCGGAAACTGGGGATACGGATTCGTCTTTGTAGGAAACAACTCCAATTACCACAACTACACTGTCGCCGTCCACGCAGACTGCAACAAGACCATGTTTAGCTATTGGAACAAGGACGCGCCCGGAGCGGAAGCTGCGGGAAGCTACACTGAATATCTTTCGACGTCAACACTCTATCCCGGTAGTGCGCTGATAGTGTACGCCAAGGTCAAGGTCGCATACGGGACAGCGGCAGGAAGCATCACACAGGGATCGCTGACAATAATCGCCGAATCTGTATAAGCCTTAATTTGTTTTTGATGATTTTGCAATTTCCGGAATACTCTTTCGGCAGAATCATATTGATTTATCAATAGTGCTATTGAATAACACATATTATCAAAGGTATATATAGCCCCCGATAAAGTATTACATGAAACCCAGGTCTAGCAATTTACTAGAAAATTCAGCAATAGGAATACTGGCGCTTGCAGCGATAGCAATGGTCATGTCGATGCCTGCAGTAATGGCGGTCGACGTCAACGACACGGAAACGGCGAATATATCCATCACCATCTCGACAAAAACCATGGTAAACATCGACCCGTACCTCCTCACTTGGAGCGCGCTTGAGCCGGGCAGTATAGGAAATTTCTCGAATGAGGACAACGGATACTTCGCCATACAAATCGAGAACATTGGCTCTCACAATATAACGCACATCTGGTTCAACACGACATACCCTACCAGCAGGCCTTTCGCGACAGCGGACGCGGACAGCTATGACGCGGGCAACTTCGTAGTAATAGCCGAAGAGCCTGGCGGAGGAGCCACGAACACCTCATGTGATGCGCTTGGAAAATACAGCGACTTCAAGTACGCAAACCTTGTCGAATACCCCGAGGTCAGGTCATTGGTATATATAAAGGATGACGCCGGAAATATGCCTCCCCAGAACAGGGACTATGGAAGGTTCAGGTTCGCAGACGAGGAATATTTCTGGATGATAATCAACGAAACCGACTGCCAGGGCAAGACATTCTACATAGGCAACACCCCGCACACGGAAGCGGACACAGGTACTGTGGACTTTACGGGATCAGACAAGACAACCGTGACTCTCGGAGCCGTTGCTGAGTCTGGCTGGTGCTACGGCACTGTAGGAGCAGGCCACAACCTCACAGGATATGGAGTGCTTGTGCAAAACGATACCAGCGGAGCGAGCAGGAAAGTCATGCTTGTCTGGTGGAACATCGACGCGCTTGACTCGGGAAGTGTTGGAACCTATTTCTGGAACTCAACGACCGACGGAAACCTCGTCCCGGGCAACTCGACAGCGGCATGCATTAAAGTCTATATCCCTTACGGAGTATACGAAGGAACCATCAAGGAAGGGACTCTGACCGTACTTGCCAACAGCGTATAGAGCGTTTTGTTTTTGTTTTCTAATTTTTGGTTTTATTATCTTGAATAGATTGTCTTATTATTATGCCCGCCGAAGCGAAATTGTACCTCAAAAAAATAAATGAGGTCAAAGCCGAAGTGCACAAGGCGGTGATGGGGCAGGAAAGGGTAGTCGAAGACATAATAATATGCCTTATATGCAACGCGCACGCGCTTCTTGAGGGAGTACCTGGAGTCGCAAAGACGTTCACTATCAGGTGCCTTTCCGAGGCCGTGGAAGGCTCGACGTTTTCGAGGATTCAGTTCACCCCCGACCTTCTGCCCAGCGACATCACTGGAGTGCAGATATACGAGGAGGAAAAGGGATTCTATATCCGAAAAGGCCCCATATTTGCGAATTTCACGCTTGCCGATGAGATAAACCGGGCGCCGCCGAAGGTTCAGGCGGCGATGCTCCAGTGCATGGCTGAGCGCCAGGTGACAATCGGGAGAAAGACTTTCGACCTACCAAATCCCTTCTTCGTTCTCGCCACCCAAAACCCGCTCGAGCAGCAGGGAGTCTATCCGCTCCCGGAGGCGCAGGTGGACAGGTTTCTCTTCAAGATTAACGTAGGTTATCCCAAAATGGAAGCCGAGCTAAAGGTTATAAAAACCAACGCCGAGACCAAGGCAATCTCGGACTACGGCATTAAAAAAGTCCTCTCCATCAAAGACATCCTTAGGATGCAGGCCGAAGTAAATTCGGTCTTTGTCTCCGAGGAGATAAAAGAGTACGCCACGCTGATAATCGATGCGACGAGATACCCAAAAAACCACCCGCTCAAAAACGGGAAATACATCCGATGGGGAGGAAGCCCCAGGGCATCCATTTCCTTAGTGCTTGCCGCAAGGGCAAACGCGCTGATTAACGGGCGCGACTATGTCATGCCCGACGACATAAAATCGGTAGCAGGCAACGTCCTGCGCCACAGGATTGTCCTCAATTACGAGGGCAAGGCGAAAAACATACCAACTGATGAGATAGTAGAAGATATATTGGGAGTGGTTGAGGTGGTGTAAATGGTAGAAGAAAAAAGAAATCTGGGCGAAGAAACGCTCTCCGAGATCAAAAAAAAGGTTATTGACGTGAAGCGCGAAGTCCACAAAGGGGTTGTCGGGCAGGAAAAGGTAGTTGAAAACATCCTAAAATGCCTCATCTGCAGGTCGCACGCGCTTCTGGAGGGGGTACCTGGGGTCGCAAAAACCTTTGCGATAAAATGCCTTTCGGAAACCATAGACGGCTCCAACTTCTCGAGAATTCAGTTCACCCCCGACCTTCTGCCAAGCGACATCACCGGAGTCGAGATATTCGAAAAGGGAAAGGGATTTTCCATCATGAAAGGGCCTGTGTTCGCAAACATGGTAATTGCCGATGAGATAAACCGGGCGCCGCCGAAGGTTCAGGCGGCGATGCTCCAGTG
>JBNGEE010000001.1:19311-22788 GCA_049975565.1 Candidatus Aenigmatarchaeota archaeon | reverse complement strand
CGCTCCCGGAGGCGCAGGTGGACAGGTTTCTCTTCAAGATTAACGTAGGTTATCCGACAAGGGAAGACGAAAAAAAGATAATACTCAACAACAATGACGTCAGGTCGATGGCAGACTTCAAAATCGGGCGCGTAATCTCGATATCCGACCTCAGAAGATTCCAAAGCTGCCTTCACGACGTATTCAGCTCCGACGAAATCATACGCTACATCTACAACCTCGTCGACGCGACGAGAAACCCCAAAAAGTACTCAATCGAATCGGGAAAATACGTAAGGTGGGGAGGCAGCCCGCGCGCGTGCATATCCCTCTCCCTCGCGGCGAAGGCAAACGCTCTTGTCAACGGCAGGGGGTATACCCTGCCCGACGACGTGAAGTCAATAGCAAAAAATGTTTTGCGCCACAGGATGGTCCTCAATTACGAAGGCAAGGCGAAAAACATACAGACGGACGAAATCGTGGACGACATAATGGGCAAAGTGGAGGTCCTATAATGATAACGGTATACGAGCTTATCGATGAGGTAAACACCTATGCCAGGGGGTTTGTCGAGCTTTTCACGCAGCTGCTCAAGTATCGGATACTCTTTCGCGGAAGCGGGCTCGAGTTCGCGGGACTTAAGGAGTACAATCCCGGGGAGGACGACGCGTCAAGGATTGACTGGAAATCGAGCCTCAAGTCGCAGAAGATCTTCATAAAGCTCTACGAGGAGGAAAAGGACCTCGATATCGTGGTCGTCGTGGACTCGTCATCGAGCATGCTTTTTGGCACGCAGGAGAAGCTCAAAAGCGAATACGCCTCGATAATCGCCGCTACGATTACCTTCGCGGCAAACGATGTCGGCGACAATATCGGATTCGGGATGTTCAACGAAAAAGTCGTGCGCTTCCTCGAGCCCTCCCAGAGCAGCAGCCAGTTTTTCCAGATCCTCTCCTGCCTCTGCGACGACAAGAACTACGGGGGCAACTGCAAACTCGGCGACACGCTCTCGATGCTCGTAAACAACCTGAGCGACAGGACGGCGCTTTTCATAATCTCGGACTTCCTTGGAACAGGCGAATTCGAGGACCAGCTAAAGATGTGCTGCGGAAAGTTCAACCGTGTTTTCGGCCTGATGGTGAGGGACCCGAGAGACGAGTTCATCCCAAAGGGCCTCGGCTACATATCCCTGCGCGACCCCTACTCAAACGAGATAATCACCGTAAACGCCGACAGTATCCAGGAGAGGTTCGAAAAGGAAGCGGCAAGGCAGTCGAAGCACGTGGAGAGGACCTTTATAGATTCTGGTGCGGGCTTCATAAAGATATTCACTAACGAGTCCTTTGCGGAGCCGACAATCAGGTACTTAAAGTTCATCGAGGGCTACTGAGAGATGGATTTACCCAAACGGGTTTGTCCGGCACTCCTGCGCCTATTATTGGATATTTTATCATCCATATTATGGAGCTGTCATTTACCCTTCAGCACACAAACCTGCTGATTGCCCTCGTATCCCTCGTGATAATCTTCTACCTCCTCTCCAAGAAATTCTCAAAAAGGCGGGCGATACGGTTTGGCAACTTCGAGACCCTAAAAAAGGTCGCCGGAAAAAACCTGCTCACCTACTCGATAATCCCTATAGCCCTTCGCATACTCGCCCTCGCGCTCATAATACTGGCGATTTCAGACCCCACAGTAACTGCGCTTTCACCCTCCTCTAACACCGACTACGTTCTTGCGATAGACACGTCATCGAGCATGCTCACCCCAGACATCCCTCCTAACCGCCTCGACGCGACAAAAAGCACGGTCCTTGAGTTCGTAAAGGAAAATGGCGTGAGCAATTTCGGGGTGGTCACGTTCTCAGGAGAGGCAAAGATACATTCCGAGCTTGTGAATGACAGGCAGGCTATAATGGAAACCGTGCGCCAGATTGGAATCGAGGAGTCGGCTGGAACGGCAATCGGGGAGGCCGTGGTGGTCTCCTCCGTGCTTCTGTCTGACTCGAAAAAGGACAAGGCGATAATACTTATAACCGACGGGAGGACAAACAGGGGAATCGACATCAACAAGACGTACGACACCTTAAAGGAAAAAAACATCCGGGTTTTCTCTTTGGGGCTTGGAAAGACCTACAACGAAACAATCGAAGTGCCGGAAGGGCTTGAGGGCCTAAACGCCACCCATTCCGAGTTCCCATCGGTCGACGAGAAAGAGCTCATGATAATCGCGAATGTAAGCAGCGGGGAATACTTCAGAGTCGAGAATGTGAGAGACCTTAACAGCGCCATCAAAAAGGCGATATTTCTCGAAAGCCAGGTTGTTGACCTGCAGATGTATCTTCTGCTCCTCGCGTGCGGCGTTCTTCTTCTCGGCTGGGCTCTCGAGATGACAAAATATCGCGTAATCCCTTGAGGCAGGCAATCACATAAGGCAATTGTATATATTTATTGGTATATTATGGGTGAATTTTTGGAAGTCTCCGACCTGAATTGCCAGAGCCCTGACGGATTGCCCAAAAAAGAAAGCCAGAAAAAAAACCTGAGGAAAAAAACCCTGCCCACAAACGAAGAGCGACTCCTAAAAAAACTTGAGCGGCTCCAGAAGAGCATAAACGACTCGCTTTCAAAGGAATCCCTGGTCATGGGCAGGATTACAAAAAAGTCCACCAGACTTGACTCGAAAGAAGAGCAGATACGAAAGAAGAAGATTTTTTTAGAAGAGGCTGAGGCGGTCAAAGCTCTCGAAAATATGCAGAAAAGCCTCAACAGCGCACACTCAAACATTAGCGAAATCGGAAAGGAAACCTCCTCCGAGCTTATCGATACTTATTTTTCCGCATTCGGGATTAGGACCCGCAAAAGCCCTCCTGCGAAAAAAGTTCATGCAAAAAAGAAGGGTCATGCCGCAAAAAAGCCCGCCCCCAAAAAAAGAAAAGAGAATGTTTCGCACCACATGAAAGACGAGCCCGCACCTGTGGATATGGTAAAAAGCGATGATGCTGAGGGGCCGTTCGAGGGCGGGGCTTCCAAACCCACCGGTTCAGAAGACGCATTGCCCGAGGATAAACCCGATGCCAAAAACGGCATTCCCAAAAATTCTGAAATAGACTTGTCGAACATCGACCCGAACAACGTGGGCCAGCTCCTAAAAAAGCTCATAGAAGTAAACATCGAGCAGCAGAAAAAAATCAATGAGCTGCTCTCCGTGGCAAAGCAGGCACCCGGCGACTCTGCCGTGGGGGAAGCGGCGCAGGCGCCTCAAGAAAGCGCAGGTATTGCAAGTATAGGCGGCGCGGAGGGCGGGAGCGCGGTTCTGGAGGGAATGAAAAATGTGGAGCGCGAACTGACCCTCGATATCCCCTCGCTGAAAATCAAGGACCATTTCAGCACCGAAAAAAACGTCGAGGAAAAGGTAAAAGCATTCGAGGAAAAAAAGAAGAGAAAGGGCCTTTTCACATTCAAGAAAGAGCCGGACGAAAAGCAGAAGCTAAAAAAC
>JBNGEE010000001.1:5558-19301 GCA_049975565.1 Candidatus Aenigmatarchaeota archaeon | reverse complement strand
ACCTAAATGCGGTCTCAAAGCTCAGCGACGAGAGACGACAGGTAGTCGCGGTAAGCTATATCCTCCGGCAGTTCCTTGAGGTGAAGTTCGGGATATCGAAAACCCTCACATATTCGGAAATGGTCGTGGAACTCGGGAGCAGGGATATAGATATGTACGTAAAAACGCATCTCATAGAGCTTTTCACGAAGCTCCCCGAAACCATATACCGGGGCGCGCCTCTGAGCATCACCTCAGAGTCCTGCTTCGACCTTGCCAGGAAGACGCTCCAGAAGCTGGGTGACAAAAAGGCCGTCCCAAAACTCGAGATAAAGGCACCAAAATAGAGGGTGATTTTAATCCATGAGAGATACCACCATATTATAATTACATATAACAAATATATACTCAATACAGGCTATATTATATATGGAGCGCAAAGTTATTTTTTCGTTGGGGGTCCTTCTTCTGGCATGCCTTGTGCTCTCTCCGCTGGTTCACGAATATTCGCACATGGCGGCTTTCAGGTCGCTGTCCGGCTATTATTTCATGGACGTGAAGGCGGACTCTTCTGTGCATGGCTCCTTTGAGGCGCTCTCGCCGCTAAGCCTTGCGGGGTATTCTGTTGTGCTCGCTGTCGGCATCGCATCGAGTTTCATAATAGGTGGTATTTTGGTTTACCGCGGGAGGAAAAAGGAGTGCCACATCTCTACGATGGCCGGCATCGGGTTTCTGCTAAATCCCTCGATTGCGATGCTTTTTCCAAGCGACATGTCGGTTCTCCTCTCCTTTGTCGGGCTTGAGGGCATCTCTCTGGCACTCGGCCTTTTTATAATAGGCCTTTGTGTAATCGAGGCCAATTTTGCGGCAAAGCTGATTACCCGCGAATCTTCATAAAATCTGAAAATATCAGCCCTATCGAGGCAAGCAGAACCAGAAGCACGAGGATTATCATGAAGTCGGTAATGTAGGTCGGCTCGTCTCTTTCCTCCTTTTTCTTTTTGTGGTGCAAAAGCAGCATCTCGAGGAATATGCAGATGAACGCCAGAAGGACCGCCCATGGGACTGGAGGCGACATAATCTTTGGGATAGTGAATATCGTGATGTGCGAGAACGCGTAGGCACCTTCATCGCTCCATATGATTACGGTCGTGTTGCAGGTGGCGGGGATTTTCTTGGTCCGGACTCCCACAAGCATCGACCTTATCTCGGACTCGTTTAAGGCATCGATTTCCGTGAAGTTGAAGCCCTCGAGGCACTGCTCACTATTCTCTAACCTCAGCTTTATGTTGTGCAAAGGGAGCCTGCCTGTGTTTTTCACGAGAATCGGAAACGAGCCTTCCGAGGAGACGTCAAGCTTAAGCTCTCTTGGGATTTCTATAATTTCGAGTCTGGTGCGGTTGGCGCCCTCGAGCACGTTTACCCAGAAATAGTCCATGTCAAGAGTCACGTTATCGACAATCGCTTTTACCGGTATGACATATTGCCCAAAAGCAGTAAACGGAGGCTTTATGAAAATCGTCCTGTTGACTGACATGTTTACGTCGAGAAAATCGATAAGCGCGTCCTGCACTTCCCACCCTTCCGGAACTACCGGAACAAGGGATATGTTTGACACGTTCATGTTCCCGATGTTCGTGACATTGAATACCGACGGTATCCATGTCCCCTGCTCGCCTGTAACCGTCCTGTTTATCGGCTTTATGTCTATCGCGATTTCAGCCTCTTCGGGCTCGGGTTCTGGCTCCGGCCGGGGCTGGGGTTGTGGTTCGGGCTCTGGTTCAGGGGTCGGGACAATCTGCGGGTAAGGCTGCGGTATTGGTGTGGGAAGGATTGTGGTAATATTTACGATCTCGAAGTCCTCCCTTCTCTGCACAGCACCCCTGCAGTCGATATCCACCGTGCAGTTAAGGGTCTCGTTGTCACCCAAAATGACGCAGTCATAAGTCACCCGGATATACCTGCCGATATCCACCCTTATCCCGAAGTCCGCCCATGAGCCGTTATCGCTTATATTTTCCACGAAGTAGCTGAAATTCTCCAGCCTGGTATTTGTAAACGCGCAGTCACCCTCTTCCAGGGTTACGTTCTCCGATGCCAGGTCCCTCGACATGCAGGCATAACAATAGCCCTCACAGCTTTCAAGCTCGAACGAAAATGCCCGATACGCCGTGCCGTTGACGGTCCCTCTTCCCTCATATCCGACCGTCCCGTCCTTGATTCCCGATACTGTCGAGTTCGAAGTGATATTGGTGTTGATACAGTACTCCGACATCGTGTACTGAGCGCTTGTCACCGTCCTTTCGCTGACGCAGGTCCAGTTTTCCCCGGAGTTCGTGCAGTTGTAATTGGCCGTGAGCGTTGCAAGCGGTAGCGTGGACTGCTCCCCGCTAAGCCGGCTTGCGTACTCGACCATTGCCACTGCAGTATAGTTCCCAAAAGGCGTCAGCCCTATGCTCCATATATTCCAGTAAAAACCGAAATCCCCGACAGGTATATCCCTGTCCGGGTACCCGACTCCGGAATCTGACCATATCTCGGTACCCTCCTTGTCCTCGACCCACGTGTAGAACATTTTTTCCGAAATCACGATGTTTCCGGTGTTTTCGAAGTAGACGAGAATCGGGATGGTGACGTTCTGGTGGTAGAAGTGCTGGACTTCAAACGGGATAAAGCGCACGATATTTGCCATGCAGGTAGCGATAACCTGAACGTTTATCGTGACGTTCTCAATAAGGATAGGATCGCCCAGCATGTAAAAATAGCCGTCTTCCGAAACAAAGGGGTATCCCTCATCAAGGAACCTTACAAGGTATGTGCACGTCCCGTAATAGGAATCATTGTAGGGAATATGGTAATTGTAATGGTATGTTGAATTCGCCTCCGACATCGGATAAACCTCGTTGCCGCCGAAGGGTGTGGTAAGATTGAGGCTTACATTTGATATATTGACGCCCGAAATATTCGCATAGAATAGGATATCGTCCCCATAGTAGCCGTAAACCTGGTTTGCCCAGACCAAAACAAAAGGGTCAAGCGCAAGGAACGAGGCGTTTCCGGAAGCCTGGGGCGTGCCGTTCTCGATAAAGCTCACGAAATAAATGTACGTGCCAAGGCATGACTCGTTGCTTCCAATAAGGTAATTGTGGCTGTAGGTAATATTGTCCAAAAGCGCCATCGGGTAGCTTAAGTTTTCCCCGTAAGGCGTCGTGAGGTTGATGTAAACTGAAGTGATGTTATTGCCGCTAATGTTCGCGTATATCTCCATAAGCTGGTTGTATCCTCGGTACTCCGGCTCGCTCCACAGTTCAACAGACGCCCCATAAACGGGAAAAATAGCCAAAATTGCGAATGCGGCCGCAAGAAGAGACCTGTGCATAAGTAGATTCCTATTTTTTTAACAAATACAAGACAAGCGCCGCAAGAACCGCCGCGAAAATCAAAATCATGCCGATTCCTTTCGCCCCTCCCTCTTTTCCGAAGGAAAGGTATCCTGTGGGGACCGGCTTTGTCTCATGAGGCGTTTCGTTAAATGTGTCCTCCTCGGCCGAAATGTCTGTCGGGGCTACCTCTGTGGGGCTGAAAAAATTGCTCAGCATCTGGCGAGCCTCGCTGAATCCCGGAAGCCTGTATGCAGGAATGCTCTCCTCATCGAGTGTCGTGTTCCCGTAAGCATATGCTTCCACCTCAACATCATCTATATCCCCCGGCACTTCGATTTCGATGTTGTACTGGAGCGCCTGAACAACCTTTTGCACGACCCCGTTATCCCCGGAGGCCCCCGATGAAACGACGCTTGAAACGGTGACCGGAACCGAATATCTGTTTTTCGTCACTTTCTGCGGAACCCTGACATATACATATACAGGATATACGCGGGCGTACTCGTCCGCCCCGATAATCACCCACCTGCTTTTCGAATCCGGGCTTTTGGTAAGACCTCCTTTAACGGTAACCGACTTCGGGAGGACGTCCACCTGAATGTCCTCAACAGTGCCCGCCGAAATCTTTACGTCAATCGTGGCGTCATCTATAGAAAATATCGAAATCTCGAACTTCTCAAGCCCGCCCCGGTATACCTTCGCGTAAGCCCTGTCAATCGAGCCGCCAATAGAGCTGTCGGCAATTGCGGGGCATGCCGTTGCCAGCATTAATGACATGAAAACCAAGGCCAAAATAAATACCTTACCCATAATCATCCCGTGGCATTCGCCATAATATAGATAAACCCTGTATAAGTTCCGGCGGTGACACCCTGTGGTGTGTTGACCCAGTAATACGATGACTGGTTCGTGGCGGCCGGGGCGGGGGAAACGAGGGTCTGGTACAGGGAAGTAAGTTTGGTTGCAAAGTCGGGCAGGTTTGCCGTGTGGTAGCTCATGTTCCCAACAGCCATAGTGTAGCCGGCAGGACCTGTGAGGGTCGTTCCCCTGAGGTATATGCCTTCGGCATCGTTGGAGTTCTCGTGCAGGGCGATGTAAAGCGGGCTTCCGCTAAGCAGGTTTTTCTGTATCGTCTCGTCGGGAAGGACTGACGCCTCGAGGCTCGTGTTTGAAAGTGTCATTATCAGGACTATCGATATCTCGATGGCTGTGTTGCCCGTGTCGTTGTCCGCCGCGCCTTCGGCCTCGAAAAGCACGTCAAGCGCCCGCACCGCGTTGAGAGCGCCTGTCGAGTTTATTGTCCAGTTAAGCGTGCATGACTCGTCCTGATTGAGACTACCGCAGGATTTCGGGTTTTGCGCCGGCGAGCCCACTATATAGAACGGCGTCGTGGAGCTCGTGGCTACGGCAGTATCGGGCTCGCTCCCCGAAGCATTGTATCTAACGGTTCCCTGCACCACTCCACAGTTTCCGTTCCTGCAGGTGACGTTTGCGCTGAGAACAAATGTCCTGTTCCTGCCAACGAGATACCCTGTATCAAACTCGGCCGAGCCCTGCCCCGGAATCGAAGGCGGGATTATAAGATGGGCTTCGGTGCTGCCAGATGGAGTGGTAAGCGTGATTGTTGTGTTGTCCCAATACATAGAGGTCTTGTTGTAGTAAATCGTCGAGTTGTGTGTCAAGTTGCAGCGTATTTCATAGCTTCCGATGGGAAGGCCGCCAGTGTTCCAGCCGTAAGTCGCAATCCCGTCAGAGTCGGACAGGCTCGTGCCTATTGTGTGATACGTGCCCTCGGTCGAGTTTTTATAATAGAAATACACAGGATAGTTTGCTATCCTCGCGGAAGTGTTCCTGTCTGTAACGGAGCAGTTCACGGTCACGGTCGAGCCTGAGGAATGATTCCCGCCGGAAGGCGATATCATCGAGAGGTTTGACCAGCCCCAGACCACAAGGGTTACGTTCTCCTCGTCGGAAGAGTAAAGCGCCTTTGAGACGTTTATTTTTATGTCCTGCGGGCCGAGCGGGTTCGAGACAGGTATTGTCCACGAAGTGTCCTCGCCGCTTGCAATCTGGGAAGTCGAATTGTACCATATCGCGGTCGAAGGCGTGACTAACGAGCCCAATTCGTCCCTTGTGGTGGAAGTAAGCGTTGCCGTGTCGCCACGGTGAAAAACTGCGTTTTCGGCCGGGGTGTCTATTGTCACATTCAGTGCTCCCGTAAGGTTAAATGTCCCCGAGGTCTCGTCGTCGCCGCTCGTCACGTTGTAGTAGCCGCTGTTCGTGATTATGCAGTTAAATGTCTTTTGCCCGACCGCCTCTGCCGAGGAGTCCCAGGTGTATGTCGCAACTCCCGACGCGTTAGTGCTGTATGTGCCGATGTATTCCCATGCGGAGTCATAAAAGTCGACACCGTAGCCTGCTATTCCAACCCCGCTGTCCTTGTCGTACACCCTGCACCGAATCGGCGTGGAGGAACTTCTCTGTGCGTCTGATGTCGGAGAATACCATGCAAGTTTGCTATGCCCCCAGACGTTGAAGTTGAGGTAGCTTAAGGTATTGTTCCAGTTGCCCCAGTCATCCGAGGCCTTTAGCTTTACCGAGTGCGTGCCTACAAGCCAGCTTGAGTTGGTGGCAAGGGTGTGGTTCGTCCAGTTACCCGTTATCGTGTCTGCCGTGTAGGTCAAAAGTGTTGTTGACGTGGAGTTGTAGGTGGCGTTGGCGTCAAGTATCTCTTCGTCCCACTGGGCGTAAACTACAAGGCTTTCTCCCTTCCAGACGTTTGCGTCCGTTATTCCATAGGAGACTGTTACCGGAGGCCTGGTATCCTCATCTTCCTCCGCGGCCCTAAGATCGTAATAGGCGGAATACGGAGCCTGCCGTTCATAGTATTTTTCCGAGTCCGTTGTGATGTTGCAGGTAATCCTCTCCCACCCCGAAGTCGTGTCGTTGTAAGTCCATGACGCCCAGCCTGTGGAATTCGTCAGGTTCGAGCCGAGGAACCCTGTCTCGTTGCTGTAAAATGTAATGTTGTAGCCGATTATGGCCGATCCTGTGTGGTAGTCAACCACCCTGCAGCTCATCACGGAATTTTCGTCCACATATATCGGATTCGGGGAAAGGCTGCTTTCGTTTATTATCGCGTAGCCCCAGACATTCGTGTAGTTGAATGGGTTTGTGGAGTTTATGTTGCTGCTCGTGTCATTCGCGTGTATTCTCCACGCCATCGGGCCGAGCAAGGCATTCGCGGGTATCGTGACGCCGAAATACGACTGCGCGTCGGTTGCGCCGAGGTGCATTGCGGAGGAAAGCGAGTTGTTCTGGAGGGTGCCCGTCTCGTTTGTCTCAAGCCACGCGTAGTCGAGCATCACGTTGTCGTGCCAGTACGCGGAAATGTTTATCGTGCCTCCCCGATAAACTATACTTTGGTTTTGGGAAACATCTTCGTACCAGGGGGCTTTAAGCTCTATTGTCCTCAGCGTCTGGTAAGAGCCGGCGGTCTCAGAAGCGTCGTAATATATTTCGGCGTAGTCGGTGACGTTGCAGGTAATGTTTTCGTATCCAAGCGACAAGTCGGTGAAAATAAAGTCCGCCCAGCCTGTGGAGTTCGTCAGGTTCGAGCCGAGGAACCCTGTTGAGTTGTAGAATGAAACGTTATACCCGGATATTGCGGAGCCGTCGTCTGACATCACACGGCAGGACATCGTCGAAGGATTTCCAAGTATCGCGGTGTTGTTGTCCATCTGCGAAGAGCTTACTGAAGCGTACCCGTATACGGTGACTGTATAATAATCCAGGGTGTTGTTCCAGTTTCCGTTCATGTCCGCCGCATAAATCTTTACTGAGTGGTCCCCCAGAAGCCATGAAGCGTTCGATGTAGCCGTGTAGTTTGTCCAGTTCTGCGGGTTCGGGCTTGGAAGTGTTATCGTATGATTCTGCAGGGTGGACGCCGTGCTGTTGAATTCAGCGTAGGCTTCTCCTATTGCCTCATCCCAGCGAGCGTAAATCGTGAAAGACTCCCCCCTATGTATGGAATCTGCCGAAACGTCGTAAATATAACTGTATATCCGTGGCGGCACCTCTTCTGTTTCCACCACATGGAAAACGGAGTAGTCCTCGAGCGTGAACGCCGTGTCGTTTATGATTGTGCGCGCCGGATAATCCCCATTTGATTCGTTGGATATATGGACAATGTAATAAAACACCGCCGTGTCGCCCACATATACATGCCCGCCCAGAGAGGCATTCCATTCGACCCTGCCTGATGCGTAACTTCCTCCGGTGAAGTTCTCCGTTGCGTTCGCGTACCAGACCTCCTCTGAAGTTCCGACGGGCCACGTTGAGTTAAGTCCTTCCTGATAAATTAAGTCCGCGGCGGTAATCTGCCATTCGGACTCGCTCGTGTCATTGTTCCAGACGCTGACTTCCACACGATAGGTTTTTCCGGTAAACAGGTTGAAGGTGGTATTGAGCCCGCTTCCGGAAGGTATTGATGTGTTTGTCCGGTTGTCGGTCATGTTTGTCACATCGTATATCTTAATGCTTTGCAGCTGCATTACCGACGGAGGCGGGGTTATGTTGAAATTATATGTTGCGTTGATGTATGTGCCGTCGTCGTTTTTGAGGACTGACCCTGCCGGGCCCCTTAACTCGGCATATACCCGATACTGCCCCGGAGTTTCTTTGTCCGTGTTCCATCCGTCGCCCTCGCCAAGACCGTTCCATATCGAATCAAGCTCAAGGTACGCGTATGGCCCAATGCTTCGGGAGGATGTGTCATTTACGACGGGATTGTTCGAGGACACGTCTACCCATGAGCCTCCGTCAAGCACCTGCACCTTCATGAGCAAGTAACCGTTAATCCCTGTGGAATAATCGTTGTATATCAAGGAGTCCGAAAGGCAGTTCTCCTCGGAGCCGGCAAGCTGAGCCGTAGGCTCGCTTCCTCTCGCAAGGAAGTCGCTTGCGGACCTTACGACATTTGAGCCTCTCACCTCGTCAACCCTGCCCGAAAAATACTTCGTTGGGTCGTCCGCGATTTCATCTATCCTTGCCGCGCCGATGTAGAGGTTGGATGAGGAAAAATCCGAAATCCCGTTGTCCGAGCAGGCGTTATCCAGCTCCCCGTTTATGTAAATGTTTCGGGTAGAGCCGTCCCAGGTGACCGCCACGTGGTACCACTCGCCGCTGTTCCACTGCACGTTGTCCGACGTGCAGTAGTCGGCACCCCTTCCCGACGCCTCCGTCTTGAACATTATCCCGCCGTCGTTGCAGTTGGCGTCTGTCCTGTCCTGGCCGCAGAGGCTGACTTCGAAGTGGTTGCTCGCGTCCTGCCATATCCCAAAAATCCCCTGAGAGTAGGATGATGTCGAGTTAAACGGGCTGTCGAGCATGAACCACAGCTCAAGCGTCCCGGAATTCACAGCCATGGATGTTCCTTCCCTTATGTACTCATTATCTCCCGGAAGATTTATCGCGTAGTCGCCGAATTTTACCGGACTCGTCACCCACGTCGGACCTCCCTCAAGCGTCGCCCCGTTTCCGTTGCCGGAGTAGTCTGTCACCGCAGTCCCGGAGCCCTGCGTGAAATGGTAAATGAAAACGGTATTTGCGTCGTCCTCATAACCCATCACCGACTCCGCGTTTTCTGCATCCGAGTTTCCGTAATAGATATAGACCCCGTCGTTGTACGATGATGCAGAAACGTTTACCCGAAACTCTATTTTAGTGGAAGTCGTGTTGCAAGTAGAGGATTTTACCGAATAGTCAAGCGGGGCCGTGCCTTCCATCACCCTCACGTCTTTGCAGTCTCCCTGCATCTTTCCCGCGCTTATAAGCGCGGCAGTGTTCATTGTAACGCTCACCACATAGTCCGTAATTCCCGTGCCGCTGTTCTCGGTAACGTTGACTCTCTGGCGGTAGTCCCATGAGTAGTTCCACCAGTCCCCGATGGGGGTGAGGTTTACCTCCTCATTAGGGCCGTAAGCGCTTTCAGCGGTTTTTAGGGCAAGTTTCGCGTCCGCGCCGATATGGAACTGATAGCCTGAGCTTTGGCCGGATTTCCCTGCGGTATTGTTCGCCCACACGTAATATGTGTAATTGCCCCATATCCATGTGCCTGTGTAGTTGTACTCGTAAATGTCCGAGGATACGTTTGCCATATCGTAGCATGCCTGAGAAGATGACGGCGGCGTGACGCATACTCTGACTGTGTCCACCTCTCCCGCGTCCGTCACGTTCGCGGTTATTGTAACGTTGTTTCCGTAGCCCTGTGTCTCCGGAGCGGCGCCAACGTCGGTAATGTTTGGCTTGTCCTGAACCGTGATATTCGTGGTGTTTGACGCCGCAAGATAATAGGATGCCGGCGTTCCCGAATAAGACACGTTAAGAACGTGCTCGCCAAGAGACGCCGTCTGCGGGACAGTGTAATAGACATAAAAGTATCCGTTCGAGAGGGTGGTATTCGAGCCAAGCGACAGGTCGTCCGTAAGATCATATACCGAAACAGCCCTCCCTGAAACTGCCGTAAGGTTATCCAGAAGCAGCCTTCCCGAAATTAGTATGGTTTCTCCCTTTACTGGCTCGGTGCTGTTGGAGCCGAGATTATCCAGATTGGTTTGGGCATAGACAGTAATCGACGCCGTGTCCCAGTCCTCGAACCCCTGTTCGCAGTCGGAGTGGAGCTGAATGTCCTGCGGACCGAGCGCGGATGAGATCCCCACCAATGCCGTGATGTTGTTCCAGACAATTTCCTCAGGTTGCTGCTCTGTGTCATTTACTTCGAGGTTCCCAGTCAAATTTGTCCATCCTGCAGGAAGAATCCACTCGAGGGTCATGTTGTCGACGGGGTCGTCAAGCGTGTTGTTGGAGTAGCCCTTGAGTTCACCTGTCTGGCCCCTCATTATAGTGGCAGGGTAAGAGTATATTACATCAAACTGCCCGGGAATTCTCACCATCAAAAGCTTGTTCTGGATTTCAGCCCATTCCTTTGCCTCGCCTCCGGGGTTTGTGTAGTTTATCGTGGCGTTGAAGTAGTAGTCATCCGCAGGCGTGCTGTTTGCCTCCATACTGAACGAGAAGGTGTACGTTTCGCCGCCGCCGAGAGTTGCAAGGCTGCAGTACTCAAGCCCTGTCGCGGCGCACGTCACGTTGAAGCTTATTCCTGTCGGTGTGTTGAGCCTCACCTCAATATCTGACAGGTTGTCCGACCAGGGGTTGGTCAGGGTAAGATTGTATGCTGAGGACGCGTTCTGGAAAATCTTTGTCGGCTTTATTGTTGATGTTATGTTGTCGGTTACCTTATGGATTATGAAGTATACCGAATTGTTGTATGTGGTCGAGCCGGTCTCGGACGCCATCGTCACGTTCCAGTAAAATGTGTATCCTCCCGAAGCCGCCGTCAGGGGTATATCATATCCGTTCGAAGAATTGTCGAAGCGGGTTTCGCACTCCTCGTCGACCTCCATATCGCCGCAGCAGTTTGTCTCGTTTTGCGGGCCCCACGCCACCTCACCGTAGCTCGAGTTTTGGATGTTAAGCGTCACGCTCGCGTTGACCGTATTGGTGTTCCTGTTTGTCACAGAGATGTTTATCCAGGCGATATTATCCCCAGTTTCGTATTCGTTAAGCCCCGCCGTTGCGTTGTTTTCGTGCTCGATTTGCGTTACTTCGAGGTATGATGGAAGTATCGTGAATTCGTAAGTCGCAACCATTGGGGACGCGTCATCATTCGTAAGCGTTGTTCCGGAGGCGTCGGTCATCCTGATATACACCCGATACTGACCCGGAGTGTTCGTGCTCGTGTTCCAGCCAAGCGGGTTCCAAAGCTCTTCGAGCATCAAAGACTCGCCCGCGGTTATGTTCCTCTTGTTGGTCGGTGGAAGCCGGTCATTTAGCAGCGGCGCCTCGAAGTTCACCCACGAGCCGCCGCTGTATCTTTGCACCCTCATCTCGAGATATCCCGAAATATTTGTGTCCCCATAGTTTGTCGCCCTCGAGTAAACTCTGTCTGTTTCTGAGGCGGCGCTTACCTGCGGGTCGGTTCCGACAAACCTCCTGACCTTGTAGTTGTCCCACCAACCTATCGCCTGCGCGGGTGCGAGACCAAATTGGCCTTCGCTTGTGTGGGTGCTGTCGGTCACATACACATCGGCATCTTCATTAATATTTCCGTTTATCCAAATTTCCTGCACGTTCCCGTACATCGCGTATTTTATGTTTTGTATCTGGTTCCACTGGAAGAAATAATAAGGATCCGCCTGGTAGACTGTGTTGCTTCGCTCTCCCGTATTCCACGAATCAACGGTTATCCCGGGGGAAGGGTATGCAGATTGGGCAGAATAGTCAAAATAATAATGTGTCGATGTGGTCCCCGGATTTTCGACCCGCCCCACTAACGCAATTGTCGCGTTTGTCGGGTATCCTCCGGAAATGTAATAATCCACCTCCATTAAAAGGTCTTTTGCGCCGATTCCTATCGGATATATGTCCGACTGATAATTGTCTCCGGTATCAAAATCAACTTTTTCTGTCGTGCCGTTGTACCAAGGGGCCTTGTATTGAACCGCGTTTCCGTGTATGTCAACCCATTTGCCCTGGCTGTATTGCGAGAGTTTATTTGTGGAAAAGTCGTCCCACCACAGATAGATTTTGCTTCGGTTCGCGGGGGGGTCTGACGCCTCGGAGTTTCCGTAGTAAATATAATAATTGCTGTCGCTTCCGCCGGCGCTGATGTTCTCTATCGTCTCGAACCATATTTCCGTGCCAGATGCATTGAATGCCGTCTCGTTGACCCTGTCGATTTCCACCCATGACGAGCCTGTGGAATTGTACCAGACAATCCTGAGGTCATCGCCGTCGGCCTGAAGCTTTTCCTGCGCGGTAAGCTGCGCCGTGTTTACGAGGACTTTCACTGAGTAGCCACCCTCCATCACGAGCGAGGAATTCATGTTCGTGACTGTCAGGCGCTTCCTGTAGCGGTACAAATCGTCCCACCAGTCTGTCTCGTTTGCCTCAAGGTTCACGTCCTCGTTCGGGCCGTATGTAGCGTTCTCGGTCCTCGCGGCAAGAGAAACGTTAGCGCTCACATAAAAATTATAGATGTCGCTTGTGGCGTTCTGATGAGCCGTGTTGTTCGACCAGATGTAGTATTCGTAAGTGCCCCGAAGCCATGTGTTCGTAAAGCTGTAAGTGTAATTTCCGGCGGTGGCGTTCGTCATAAGATAAGCCGTATAGGCCTGGCCCGGCCTTTTAATATAGGCGTAAACCTTGTCGGCTGTCGGGTCGAGCACTTCGGCTGATACTGTGACTGTCTGGCCATAGCCCACTGTCTGCGGCGTTGCGCCTATGTCCCCGAATACTGTCAAAGAAAAAACATCCGTTGCCTCAAAGTTTTCGCCGTTCCCGGTCTCCAGCACGTTACCCGAAGGGTCGACAAGAACCGAGCGCACGCGGTAATCCGCCGAAGGGTAAGAATTCGTGTTCCACGGGTCGGCATTCCATAATGAGGCAATGTCGAGATATTCCCGGGGAGCTATGCTTTTTATGGATTCCGACTCCGTGTCGTTCACGAGAGTTTCTATAATCTCCCAGTCCCCTGTGATATTCGTCTCAACGGTCATTATGAAATAACCCGAAACGTTCGTGTCGCCGGTGTTTACAACCGACGAGCCGTTGTAGATATTCACCCAGACGCCGGTCCAGTTTATCTCGTCGTATACTGTCGAGTTATAGTAATCCACATTCACCGCCCTTATCCTTATCTGTCTGTTCGCTTCGCTTTCCCATGATGAAATAACCGAGGAGTCAACGGAGGAAACGCTGGCATTTCCCGCACCGTCTATCTTCATATATCCTGCGGAAACCCACCCCGAGCCGTTGTAGAACTCAAGCTCCATGTCGGGAAGTGCGTTGTCCCTCTGCAAAGAGCCCGAACTGCCATAACCAGATATGTAAACCGTAGCCATAACTACGGTAATATTCCCGATAGTACCGCCGCCCGAAACGTTATAGCTGGTGTAGCCCGTATTGTTGTCCACATCGGGAAATTCTCCGGTGCTTGCGGATACGTTTACCTCGTCGATGTATACATCATCAATATTACTAGAAGCGTCGCACTGGAATCTTATCCTTGCCTGTGTGGTGAGATTGTAGGTGCTTTCATTTATATAAACCGTTTCGTGATAGAACTGTCCGTTCGCAAAATCCGTGGCGGCAATATAATCTTCTACGGTAGTCCATCCCGTCCCACCGTTGCTAGAATACCTTACCCAAAAGTCTTCGCCGTCTTCCATACTGACGGCATAGTACCAGAAGTCGACTTTTACGGAGGTATAATTCGGCGTATCCATGTCGTGGTCGCTTGTATGGTAAAATGAAGAGGCGG
>JBNGEE010000001.1:0-5548 GCA_049975565.1 Candidatus Aenigmatarchaeota archaeon | reverse complement strand
CAGTATAGCTACCGAAGCCCGACTCGAAATCGTCGTATGTAATCTGGACCCAAATCGCATCATTCATGTCGGCGGTTTTCTGCACTTCACCAGATTCGAGGTTCGACGAATTCCAAGAACCCGGAGATATCAGCAATACGTCCTCGTTCAGGGTATATGAAGCGCTTGCCGTAAATACTGTGAGAGCGGCGCTTGAGTTTATGTAGATATATGGGTCATACATCACCTTGTTTCCGGCCGTGTCGTTGGCGATAATCTCGTAATAATACGCTCCCGGCTGCCACGCCCGGAAGGAATATTCATAGATGTCAGGGGTGCTGTTTGTCATCTCGTAAAGTTGGGGAGAGCCTCCGGGAATGGTAAGATTAAGCATTACCGTGTCCACTTCCTCGTTGTCGGTAACGTTCGCCCTTAGGATAACATTTGTTCCTACACCATATGTGAGGTTTACCGGCGACACGTTGGTTATTGTGGGGGGTACCGGGTCCTGGGATATAGTAAGTGTGTGGTTTGATTCGCTTGCCGTGTAGTTCTCGTTTCCTGAAAAATTTGCCTTGACAGTATAACTCCCATACCCATAAGATAGATTTGTTATGTTTTCAAGCGGGCTTGGGCCGGAGTCCCAAAGCTGCATACCACCTAAAAGGTTCGTCCAGATTTCGACATCAAAGCCGCCCGCGCCAAGCGCCGCCGTGAAATTCGCCAGGTCGTTTTGGTGATAACCCAAGTCACCATCTGTCCCGTTGAGGTAAAGGGTTAGGTTCGAAGAAGCCTTCTGGACAGTGAACACCTGGACCGGCATTGTCTGGTTCCAGTTTCCGGAAGTGTCATTCGCCCAGAAATTCCACCCAACAGACTCGAGACCCGTCAACTCCGCTGAAGGAATTGTGTAGTAATATTCCGAACTCGTGTTCGAAGCGGTGTAGTTCTCCCAGGTTCCTGTGTAATTTGACCTGAAATAAACCGTTCCTATCCCTACGTTATCGGTCCATGTCGCGTTGCACAAGACATCCTGCCCGTAGGTCGAGTTTCCCGAAGGTGATTGGGTAATTCCCGAATATTCGGGGTTTTTCGTGTCGGTAAAAGTTATATTGAGGTAAGGCCTGTTGGCCGCCGAACACCCGCTCGGGCTTCCGGTCGTGGATTCCTTCGAGCAGAAGCTGTCGCCTATATTGTTTCCGGATTCGGCAGGACGTATTGCCATCGAAACGTTCTGGCCGCCTCCGGAGTACTCGCTTTGGACCATATTTGTCACGCTCCAGCATATCCACCCCTCCGTGGTCCAACTCTGGAAATCCTCGGAAGTCAGGTTGCAGTCGGCAGAGTCTGAAAAGGCCGCCCCGCAGACCTGGTTGTTCCAGTTAATCGTCGCCTCCGTTTCTCCATCCCAAGTGTGGTCCGTGACGTGGTATACCGAACCGCTCGTGGTCGCCGCATGGTCATAAAGATAAAGGCAAATCTCTGCGCTGTCGACCGAAACGGACTCCGGAATGCTTGTAATGTCGAACATCAGGTAAAGCCTCCCTATCCTTGTGCTCCTGTCCCTCAAAAAGAGATAGTTCTCCGAGCCGTAATTTGATGCAGGTGCCCGCGAATAAACATAGGTGTCTCTTAGGTTCTCTGTATTGGGGGTCTGGAGCTGTACTGTCGGGTCGAGCAAGAGTTCGCTTTTCCCCGAAACGTTTCCGATAAGGACCGTCGTGGCGTTCGGGATTGAGACTGTGAAGTTTTCGAGAAGGTCGGCAAATCCAAGGACCAAGTCATCGTTGACGTTTATGGAATATGGGCCGCTGATTTCGGGATTTTCCCCCAAGCCCACTAAATTCTCAAGCGAAATGCCTAGGTATTCCAAGCCGCCCGAAAGCTCCTCAGGGATGCCCGAAATTTTGACCGCGTATTTGTAGGAGTCCCCGCCGTCAGCGATTATGCCCTCAAATGCCACTCTGGGAAAAATGCCTTTAAGCTCCTGCGCATCATATCTTTGGCCGTTGTAGACCGCAAAGACCACCAAATCAAGCGAATAACCGAGCCATGAAAGGGTAAATTCCTCCCCACCCCATGACAGGCCGACGACTTCGGTCAGGTTTGAAGGCTTGCCGTCTTGGCTATATACTTGAGGGGCAAAAGAGCCGAGGGTAAGGGTTTTTGAGGTACCTTTCGATACAACCTGTTTCTCGGCCCGAACCGCAGTCAGGTGCCTTGAGAAGTTGGGAATTGGCTGCAATTCCGGGGTAGGCTCCAAAGTTTGCGTAATGCCGCCGGCCTGCACATCTTCCACACCCTGGACGACAAAAACAGGTGGGGAACCAGACCCGGTCCCCTCTTCGGCAATGTTTGCACTCCCTTCCGACGCCAGGCCTTCGTCAGGGCCATCCTCCTCCGGACCTAATCCCTTTACTATAAAAGCTTGAGTCTCCGAGCCGCATACGGCGGTGTATTTCCCAGGCGCTTGCGCAGAGAAAGTAATCGTGCCCAGCGCCTCTTTGAAAGCATCCCCATCGAGGTAAACGGATATTATCCCAAAACAGCGGACATTGATTTTTGACCCGACGATGAATGGTCCCTCGTTTCCGCGGTCATCCTTCACAGAAAGGCTTCCTATCCCCGCTATCGACAGGCTTTGGACCACCCCAAAGCAAAACTGCGCCGAAAGCAAAAACATAGCAATCGTCAGGAAGACAGCAGATACTCTAAACTCCGCACGCATAATTATCTCAGGCAAGGTTATTATTAGCCCCGAAATTTTGCCCTCACTTAGCCTGTGGCATTCGCAAGGATATAGAGCTTTCCCTCATAGTCCTGCGCCTCAAGCCCTCCGGGGGCGGCTATCCAGAAATACAGGCCGTAGTTCGTGCCTGAATGTATGTTCGAGTCGATAAGCTGGTAGCTCTTGGTCAGGCTCTTCGATGTCCCGAAGTCCGACTGGTTGCTCCAGGTGACGTTTCCGACACCAATCATGTACGAAATATCCCCATACCCCGGATTTTCGAGCGGGTCAAGGTCCGTCCCCTTAATCCAGAGCATCTCGAGATTGTTCGAGTTCGCATGCACCTGCACATTCTGGTTTCCGTTGTCGGGGCTTGGGTTCTCGTCGCCTGACGTGGCAGGATTTACCACCCCAAAACCCACCTCATCGAAGGACAGTGACATTATCAGGACCTTCGTTATGCGAATTGCAATATCCTCTGTCGTGTTGAACGCGTTCGTGGCGTTGAAGCCCGCGTCAATCTTCCACAGTGTCTGGAGTGCGCCCGTGGCGTTTATTGTCCAGTTCGCAACACACGACTGGTCCTTGTCCAGAACCCCGCAAAGAATGGGATTCTCTGCGCTGCCAGAAGACGAATTTACGATATGAAATGGTGTGTCCGGAAAAGCGCTGATGTTCGCGTCAGGGCTTGCCGAGGTGAAGTTATACCTGATAAACCCCTGCACGTTTCCGCAGTCCGCCTCCCTGCAGGTGACGTTCGCCCTGACAACAAAAACCCTGTCCTGCCCTATGAGATACCCGCTGTCCTCTTCTGAGTCGCCCTGCCCAGGAATTGTCGGCGGCACCACTATCTCCACCTCAAGGTACGCCGAGCCTATCGCCACGGTATCCGTAAGATTCAATGTCTCATACCCAAAAGACGAGCCGTTGCACAAAACCTCCCACCAGAAATTTCCTGATGTGCCAAAAGTCCGGTTGTATTCGTAGAGCCCGGAGGTGGCGTTGAAGGTCATGTTGTCTGTATTGTCGGAGAAGCTAATTTCGCAGTACACCCCAGTCCCGTTTATTGGGGCGCCCGAGGTCTTGTTGATATAGTTTGCATAAAAGACCACCTGCTCGTTTACGGATTTTTTCTGGTTTCCGCCCTCAGGGTCGGTCTGGTCCCATATCGAGAGGTTCGAGTTCTCCGAGGACGAGAAGTTGGTGAAGTGGGTTGCGTTAAACTCAAGAGTTCCAAACTCGTAGGAGCCGATGTCGCAGTGCGCGCATACCGCCCCGTCCTCCATAATAATCGGCTTATACTCGTAGCCGAGGCCGTACAGCGTCAGCGTAGCTGACCTGTTGAGGCGCGGCTCTGCCTTAGTGTCGACGGAAATGTATCCGCTCCCAATTGAGACTAATAAGTTTAGGTCCGCGCCTCCGCTGAGGTTTATAAGTTCCGTAAAGTTGACCAGCCCGTAAGCCTCGTTCTCCAGCGTGAAGTTTTTTATCGCCGAGACGTTCTCAAGCGATATATCCGTTGTCCTGCCCCCAAAGCCGGTCATCAGCACTACGTCAAGATATCTTATCTCCGAACTGCCCTCGGTTTCGAGGCTGTCATAGCAAAGGATTGTCCAGTTGTGCCTGCCCGCGCCAAGGCCGCCCACGGTAAAGTTCTGGGAAATTCCCCTGTCGACTGACGCATTCGACGCGTTGAAAGCGCCGTTTACGTAAAGGCTGCAGTTCAGTATTTCCGAGTCATCGGACACGTTGTAATGGAATACCACGTTCCCGTCGGCGTCCCCGGAATAGTCTATAGGCCGCTCCAAGTTCACCTGAGGCGCCCCGGAGTCAACGGTGAAGTTGACGGCATCTGCCGCCCACTCGTTTGAGGTGTCATTTGTGTAAACCCATATTGTCCAGTTTCCGCTCTCTGCTCCCGCCTGCAGGGCCCAAGAATAGTTGAAAATATATCCTGTATACAATTCCTTCTCCCTGTTCATCGTGGCGTTATCGATGATTACTCCGCCGGTCGTGTTCAGTATAGTAATTAAAGCTGTGTCAACATTATCTTTTCCGTCGGGGTCGGTCACAGAAACGTTTGCGAAAAGCGCATCGCCGGGCCCGAAAAGGGTCTTTGGCTCAAGCGTCAAATTGTCGTAAGTGGTGGGCGTTCCGGCCTCAGGCGCCTGGTTTGACCAGTAAATTTCCGCCAGAGCGAAGTTTGTCAGAATCTGCTTTGTCTGGGCCGGGTGGGTGTTTTGGGATGTCGCGACAATATGGAGCTCGGAGCCGCCCACTAAATCTTCAATTCCGGAAGTGAATGTATGGCTAAGTATATTGTCCGCGGTGGTGCTGGCCCCCGTGCCGAGGCTCTGCCAGCTTCCGGCGCCCGAGAAGTTCCAGACATATAATGTAGAGAGCGCGTTCGTCCCATACCCCCTCCATTCCATGTAAATCTGGTCAATCGAGCTTACCTGTTGCGTTATATTGAATCTGAAGTGGTGCGTGCCGTAGTAGCCCCCCGAATTGATGTTTGTAGAATATCTGGAAGTGTCCGGCGATGCGATTTCAGTATAGGTCAAAAACTGGGTTTCGCCCTCGATGTTCGGGCCTGTCGCCGGCTGCGACGCGGCTTCGCTTCCCTTCTCGTAAGCCCATTTGTCGGTCCCGGCCCCCGCGCTGAAATTATAAGACGTCACCATCACCTCGCTGACCGTAAACTTTGTGGTGTTTGACGACCAAAGGCCCATGGAATCGTTAGAGTAAACATATATTGTCCAAACCCCGGTCTCCGCACTTTCGGGCACCACCCACGAGTAATTGAACACATATCCGTTCGTGAATGGCGCGCCCTGAACC